>CALKEO010000008.1 GCA_938088195.1 uncultured Flavobacteriaceae bacterium
CAGTAACAAGATTGTTCTTTAATGACGAAATCCTGCTTCTAATATTTTTATATTTATAAAGGTCTTTATCTAACTTTAATTCTTTAATTATTGTTGCTATTAATCTATCCGAATCTTGCGTATCGTAAATGGTAAAGTTTGGAGAGTATCCTAATAGTTCTGATTCTGATCGTAAGATTCTAGCAAAAATAGAGTGAAAAGTTCCCATCCATAAATTTTTAGATTTACTTTCCCCAACAATCTGAGAAATTCTAGATTTCATCTCTCTTGCTGCTTTGTTGGTAAATGTTAAAGATAATATTGAAAATGGGTCTACTCCCCTTTCCATTAAATAAGCTATTCTGTAGGTTAAAACTCTAGTTTTTCCAGAGCCTGCACCAGCTATGACCATTATTGGACCGTTTTTATGCGTAGTAGGTAGTTTTTGAGAGTCGTTTAATTGACTTAAGTAGTCTTCCAATTAAAATAAATATTTGTTTTGTTTATTGAATTTATTAAGGTATTTAACACCTTATAAAGTTAATAAATTATATTAGTGATGTGAAACAAAATTATTTAATTACACCAATTGATTATTTAAAAGGAGTTGGTCCAAACAGAGCTGACTTGTTAAAATCAGAATTAAAAGTTTTTACTTACAAAGATTTACTGTATAATTTCCCATTTAGATACATTGATAAAACTAAATATCATAAAATTTCTGAACTAGAAAACACTAATTCATATGTTCAAATTATTGGAAAATTCATAGATTTAAAATATTCAAGTAATTCAAAATTCAAACGACTTATTGGTATTTTTTCTGATGAAAATGACGAGATAGAAATTGTATGGTTTAAGGGAACTAAATGGATTGAAAAATCAATTCAGTTGAATAAGAAGTATGTTGTATATGGAAAACTCAACAGTTTTAATAATAGATTTTCTATAGTGCATCCTGAATCAGAAATTTTAGAAAAACATAATAAGTCATTAAAAAATAGTTTACTTCCAATTTATAGCTCTACAGAGTTATTAAGTTCAAAAGGAATTAACAATAAATTATTAAGGGATCTTGTTTACAATATTTTTGAAAATTCTGAAAAAACAATCAAAGAAAATTTAAATAGAAATCTAAATGAAAAATATAAATTAATTCCTAGATACGAAGCATTGTTTAATATTCATTTTCCAAAAAATCAATTACAATTAAGCAAAGCACAGTTCAGATTAAAATATGAAGAGTTTTTCTTCATTCAATTACAATTTGTATTTAAATACTTAATTAATAAAAATAAATTTAAAGGTTTCAACTTTTCAAAAGTTGGTAATTTTTTTAATGATTTTTATAACAATAATCTTGAGTTTGAACTAACCAGTGCGCAAAAAAACGTGATTAGAGATATTAGAAAAGATTTTTCAACAAATGCACAAATGAACAGACTTTTACAGGGAGATGTTGGATCTGGAAAAACTATTGTAGCATTATTATCATGTCTAATAGCAATTGACAATAATTATCAAACTACTATTATTGCTCCTACGGAAATTTTAGCTCAACAACATTACAATAGCATAAAAAATTCAGTTGAGGGTTTGAAAATAAATGTTGAGATACTTACAGGTTCAACAACAAAAAAAGAAAGAATTAATCTCTTTGATAATTTAAAAAGAGGTCAAATAAATATCCTAATCGGAACTCATGCAATATTAGAGGACAAGGTTATATTTAAAAATCTAGGTTTAGCTATTATTGATGAACAACATCGTTTCGGAGTAGCACAAAGATCTAAACTATGGAAAAAAAACAACACACCTCCACATATTTTAGTTATGACAGCCACACCTATTCCTAGAACTTTAGCAATGAGTGTTTACGGAGATTTGGATATTTCTATTATTGACGAACTACCCCCTGGAAGAAAGCTTATAAAAACTGTTCATCGGACTGATAAAAACAGATTAAAAGTTTTTAGATTTTTAAAGGACGAAATCAAAAAAGGCAGACAAATTTATATTGTATATCCGCTTATTGAAGAATCTAAAAAAATGGATTATAAGGATCTCATGGATGGATACGAAAGTATTACGAGAGAGTTTCCAAAGGAAAATTATCAAATTAGTATTCTTCATGGAAAAATGAAAAATGAAGATAAATCCTATGAAATGAAAAGATTTAAAGATGGAGAAACCCAAATTATGGTTTCAACGACTGTAATTGAAGTTGGAGTAAATATTCCTAATGCTTCTGTAATGGTTATTGAAAGTGCAGAAAGGTTTGGATTGTCCCAATTACATCAGTTAAGAGGAAGAGTCGGTAGAGGTTCTGAAAATAGTTTCTGTATCTTAATGAGTAAGTATAAAATTAGTAATGAAGCCAAAATTAGAATTAAAACAATGTGTAATACTAATGATGGCTTTAAAATATCTGAAGTAGATATGAATTTAAGAGGACCTGGTAATATACTTGGAACCCAACAAAGTGGATTGCTAAATTTCAAAATTGCTGATATTATAAAAGATAAAGATATATTAGAACTAGCGCGTCAAGACGCAAAAAGTTTGATAACAAATGACCCACAATTAAGACATACTGACAATCAAGAAATTAAAAATGAATACATAAAGTTGAATAAAAACAGTATTCTTTGGAAACACATAAGTTAATTATTAAAAAAAAATAATAATTAAATACACATAATTGTATCTTTGATTAAAATTATTTTAAATGAATATTTCCTTTAATTGGCTCAACGAATTTTTAAAAATTAATTTGAAAATTGATGAAGTTTGTGAAATCTTAACTGACATTGGATTAGAGGTTGAAGGTATTGTTGAATATCAAAATGTAAAAGGAAATTTCGAAGGATTGATTGTTGGAGAAGTAATTCAATGTGAAAAACATCCAAATGCAGACAGATTAAAATTAACTAAAGTTAATATTGGTCAGGAAACACTACAAATCGTTTGTGGTGCTCCTAATGTGAACATTAATCAAAAAGTTATTGTGGCTACTGTTGGTACGACAATTTACCCGACAAATGGTGAAAAATTTAAAATTAATAAAAGTAAAATCAGAGGAGAAATTAGTTTTGGTATGATTTGTGCTGAAGATGAAATAGGTTTAGGCAATTCTCATGACGGAATAATGATTTTAGAAAATAGTATTAAAGTAGGAACTCAAATTTCTGATTTATATGAAAATTATAATGATAAAATAATCAATATTGGATTGACGCCGAATAGATCTGATGCCATGAGTCACATGGGTGTAGCAAGAGATCTTAGAGCAGCTTTAATTCAAAAAGGAATTAAATCCGAACTTATAACACCTTCTGTATCGTCTTTTCATATTAACTCAAGAACTCAAAAAGTTAACGTTTACGTTGAAGATTCTAAAATGTGCCCAAGGTTTTCTGGAGTATGTATTGATAATATTATTGTCAAAGATTCCCCTAAATGGCTTCAGAATAAGTTAAAAGCTATAGGAATAGTTCCAATAAACAATGTTGTAGACATCACCAACTATGTTTTACACGAAAGTGGCAATCCTTTACATGCATATGACTTAGATAAAATTTCAACAAAATCAATTCATGTAAAAACACTTAAGAACAATTCCAATTTCACCACTTTAGATGGTAAATCAAGGCAAATTAGGGATAGTGACTTAATGATTTGTGATAATGATACGCCAATGTGTTTAGCAGGTATTTTTGGTGGCTCAAAACACGGTATTTCCATTAATACGTCATCAATATTTTTAGAGAGTGCATATTTTAACCCTGTAACAATCAGAAAATCAGCTAAATATCATGGATTAAATACAGACGCCTCTTTCAGATTTGAAAGAGGAACGTCAATTGAAAATGTAGAATATGCACTTAAACGTGCTGCTATCATGATTTGTGAGTTATGCGATGGTAAAATTTCTAGTGACATTATTGACGAATTTCCCAAAAAACCTAATGAAGTATCTATTTTGTTAAATTTTGAAAAAACCAATCGACTAATTGGTCAGGAAATTCCCAGGGAAGAAATTAAATCTATTTTAACTTCATTAGATTTTAAAATCAATAATATTACCGAAACAGGTGTGGGTATAACAGTTCCATTTTATAGACATGATATCTATAGAGAATGCGATGTTGTTGAAGAAATTCTAAGAATATATGGTTATAATAAAATTAATCTTTCTAGTAAATTATCTATACCAACAAACATTGGAAATGGAAATTTAAGCTTTAAAATAGAAAAAACCATAGCTCAGTCTCTAACGCCACTAGGGTTCAACGAGATTATGAATAATTCTCTTACAAATAATCAATTAAACTTATTTAATAGAAAAGATGTTGTTATACTTAACTCAATAAGTAATGATGTTTCTAAATTAAGAACATCTTTACTAGAGTCGTCTCTGAGAACTTTAAAATATAATATTAACAGAAAAAACGAAAATTTAAAATACTTTGAATTTGGTAAAATTTATGAAAGCATTAACGATTCTTACAACGAAAACAGAAGACTTTCGATTACTTACAGTGGAAAAATTCTTTCGAAAAGCTGGAGAAACGAATTTATTAATGCTGAATTTTATTCACTAAAAAATATCATAATTAACATTTTTTCAAAACTTTCAATAGAGTTTAATGAAAAGCCAATAGAATTAAATGGTTTTGAAAAAACATTAGGATTATTTATTAAGGATAAAAAATTAGCAATAATTGGTTTAGTTGACAAAAATACTTGTGGACAATTTGATATAAAACAAGAAGTTTTTTATGCTTCAATTGATATTGATCTAGTACACAAATATTTAAATACAAATTTTCAGAAATATAAACCCTTGTCAAAGTTTCAACCTGTTGAAAAAGACATGTCCTTTATAATTGATAAAAATATTGAGTATTCTCAAATCAAAGATTTGTTAATGAAATCGCAGATTAAAAATTTAATTAACATGAATTTGTTTGATGTCTATGAAGGAGATAAGATAGGTAATAATAAAAAATCCTACGCATTAAACTTTACTTTATCTAACTCTGAAAAAACTTTAAATGAAAAGGAAATTCATTTAGCGATGAATAAAATACAAGATAAATTAAAAAATAACTTTAAAGCTATATTAAGAGATAAATAAATATGTATACAACTAATATTGAAACACAATTAAAAAAAAATAAAGATATTTCTCAAAATAAATTTGATGATTTAAAAATAGATTTATATGATGATTTTGATCTAAATATAATTGATGGTAATAATATTTTTCACATCAATGATATTAAAAAAACATGTATTGATTATCGTTTAAGATTTTTAGATTCTAAATATTTTAAAGGTGATTTCCCTAATTCAACAACAGAAAAAATCAAAACTTTTAAAAATAGTCATAAAATTAATCATGTAGATTTAAAAGTAATGGCTCCCTCCAAATTATTTAAATTAAAAAATGCTGACGACCCCTTATTATTTTGTAATCTTGGAAATGAATACTTTTATTTAATTGATAAATGGGGAAACGATCTAAGCTATTTTAGAAAACTTAAAATGTGGCCATTTAAATCATTAAAAAACATTCTAATTTTCTTAGTAATATCAACCTTTTTTATTTCTCTTCTAATTCCAAAAGGTCTCTTTGTTTATGAAAATTCATTAATAACTGAATTTTTTATCACCTATTTATTTATGCTAAAATCTTTAATAGCTATTGTTATATTTTTTGGGTTTTCCTTAGGCAAAAACTTTAATACTGCAATTTGGAATAGAAAGTATTTTAATTGAAAATGAAGAATAATTTTGTCTTAGTTTACAGAGGATCTTTAATCATTTGTCAAAGAATTATAAATGAATTTAACATAAACAATATTCATGCGATTGTTAAGAATCAAAATGAGTCAGCAAGACTCGCTGGCTTTGGAATGATCTGTGATCAAATTATAGAATTATTTGTACATGAAGATGAAAAAAAATTATCGATAAAAATTATTGATAATTTAGGAATAGAAATCCATTCTTAACTTTTTAACTTTTGGATCGCTTATGTATGAGTCAAATGAAGTTAGTCTATCAATAGCACCTTTTGGAGTTAATTCAATAACCCTATCACCAACTGATTTAGCAAACTCAAAATCATGAGTGGTTATAAAAACATTTCCTTTAAATTTTTTTATTGAATTATTTAATGCCGTTATAGACTCTAAATCCAAATGACTGGTCGGTTCGTCAAACATTAAGACATTTGATCTTAGCATCATCATCCTTGAAAGCATACACCTAACTTTTTCGCCACCTGAAAGGACATCAGATGTTTTCAGTGCTTCTTCTCCACTAAAAATCATTTTTCCCAGAAATCCTCTAATAAAAACTTCCTCTCTTTCTTCGTCATTTTTAGCCCATTGCCTTAGCCAATCTACTAATGATAGTTTTTCTGTAAAAAAAGCATTATTGTCGAGCGGTAGATAGGATTGAGATGTGGTAATTCCCCAATTAAATTTTCCTGAACTCGGTTTAAGTTCATTATTTATAATTTGGTAAAATGCTGTTGTTGCTCTAGTATCTTTTGAATAAAGCACAACTTTTTCACCCTTATTTAGATTAAAACTAATTTTATCAAATAGAACACTAGTAGAATCTGAATATGATAGATTTTCAACACTTAAAATTTGATCACCTGCTTCTCTATCAGCATTAAATATAATTGCAGGGTACCTTCTAGAGGACGGTTTTATTTCTTCGATATTTAAATTATCAAGCATTTTTTTTCTAGATGTAGCCTGTTTTGATTTTGAGGCATTTGCACTGAATCTAGCAATGAAATCTTCTAATTCCTTTTTTTTCTCTTCTGCTTTTTTATTTTGCTGAGTTTTTTGTCTCAAAGCAAGTTGACTTGATTCATACCAAAAAGTATAATTTCCAGAAAAATGATTGATCTTTCCAAAATCAATATCCGAAATATGAGTACATACAGAGTCTAAAAAATGTCTATCATGAGAAACTACAATTACAGTGTTGTCATAATTTGAGATAAAATTTTCTAACCATTTAATTGTTTCAAAATCAAGATCGTTAGTAGGTTCATCCATAATCAATACATCAGGATTTCCAAATAAGGCCTGTGCTAATAAAACTTTTACTTTTTGAACACCATCTAATTCACTCATTAATTTATAATGAAGATCTTCTTTTATATCTAAATTGGAAAGTAAAGCAGCCGCATCACTTTCAGCATTCCATCCATTCATCTCTTCGTATTCTAACTGAAGAACTCCTACTCTGTCACTGTCTTTATCAGAAAAATCTGGGTTAGAATATATATCATCCATCTCTTTTTTAATCTTAAATAGAATTTTATTTCCCCTAATTACTGTTTCTAATACTTGTTTATCATCAAAAGCAAAATGATCTTGCTCAAGTACAGACATTCTTTTTCCCTGTTCTAAATAAACATTTCCAGAATTAGGTTCAAAATTTTTTGATAAAATTTTTAAAAAAGTAGATTTTCCTGCCCCATTAGCACCAATTATACCATAACAATTACCTTTTGAAAAAGTGGTGTTGACATCATCAAATAATATTCTTTTTCCAAATTGAACAGAAAGGTTAGAAACATTTAACATTTTTAGTTTATTAAAAATTAATGGGCAAATTTAATAAAATCAAATTTATGATTATTCTAAATTTATCTTTAAATTAAAAAATATTAATGTTTATTTAATGAACAAAAAGATTTTTTTCATATACAGTTTTATTTTTACTATTATCTCTTGTAGTTCCAGTAATAATTCAACATATTTTGTTGGAAAAATTTTGAAGAAAACCAATGATAAAATTTCAATATTAAAAGACCAAACTGTGTTGAATGAAGCTGTGATTTCTAAAAATGGAGACTTTACAATGGTATTAGATTCTATTCAGGATGGATTATACAATTTCAAACATCTACCCGAATTTCAATATATAATTTTAGAAAAAAAAGATAGTTTAGTTTTACGTTTAAATGCATTAGACTTTGATGAATCTTTAGTTTTTACAGGAAAGGGCTCATCAAAAAATAATTACCTGATAGATATTTTTTTAAATAATGAAAATGAACAGAGTTTTATAAATTCTAAACTTAGAAAAACCCCAAAAGAATTTTCCAAAATAATTGATTCATTAATAGATATCAAAATGCTAAAATTTAATAATTTCAAAAAATTAAAGAGATCAAACAGTATTAGTAATATTATATTAAAAAATGCTATTAAACTTCCTCTTTATTCAAAAAAAGAAGCTTATATCTCTACTCTAAATAACAAAAATAACTTAAATGAAATTTATCAAGACTTTTATGACTATAGAAAAGATGTGGATTTTAACATGGAAGTTTTATCGAATTTTAAACCATATCTTGATTACTTAATTTTAAGAATTAATAATGAATCCTACATTAATATCAAAGACTATTCTAGTTCTAAATTAAAGTATAACCTAGATAAAATTAATTTTGTCAATAAAAAGATATCTAACCTTACTGTTAAATCAAAAATATTAAGATATATGGCTTTTGAATTCCTTTTGAAGGAAGATAATTTAACTGAAATTGACAGCTTTTTAAATGAGTTTACTAAAATTTCTTTAGATAAAAATATTAATCTACAGATAAAACAACTCTATATTGATATAACGTCTCTTCAGAAAGAAAAAAAAATTCCAGAAATTGAGTTAATTAACAATATAAATAATAAAGTTCTTTCATCTGATTTAGCTTCTGATAAACCTATAGTTTATGTTTTTTGGTCATACGATCAAAACTCACATCAAATTAGTTTGTTTAATAGAATATTTGAGTTTTTAAAACACAATAATAATTATAATTTTTATTGTATAAATATAAATTCAGATAAAAAAAAGTGGAAAGAAACTTTAAAATATATAGAAAACAACAAAAATATCAAGCACTTTAAGACCGCAAATTTTGAGGTTATGAGTAAGAAAATGGTTTTAAATAATTTAAATAAAATGATTGTTACAAGTAACATAGGTAGAATAATTGCAATTTCAGATGTCACTAAACTTAATTCACTTAAGAATTAATTACCCTTTTTGTAATCTGCTAAGAACTTTTCTAATCCAATATCTGTAAGCGGGTGTTTTATAAGCGCTTTAATCGATGATAATGGACCTGTCATTACATCGGCACCAATTTTAGCACAATCTATTATATGCATGGTGTGTCTTACTGAAGCTGCTAAAATTTGAGTATTAAAATTGTAATTGTCATAAACATTAGAAATTTCAGATATTAAATTTAGACCATCAGTTGAAATATCATCTAATCTTCCTATAAATGGAGATACATAAGTCGCTCCAGCTTTTGCAGCAATTAAAGCTTGACCAACAGAAAATATTAAAGTACAATTTGTACGTATACCCTTATCTGAAAAATTCCTTAAAGCCTTTACTCCATCTAGAATCATAGGGATTTTTACAACAATTTGTGGATGAAGTTTAGCTAAAGCATTACCCTCTTTAACCATGCCATCTAAATCTGTAGAAATGACTTCAGCAGAAACATCGCCATCAACAATCTCACAAATTTTCATATAGTGATTTAAGATGTTATTCTGGCCAGTTATTCCTTCTTTTGCCATTAAGGATGGATTTGTAGTAACTCCGTCTAAAACACCAAGGTCTTGTGCTTCTTTTATTTGGTCCAAGTTAGCTGTATCAATAAAAAATTTCATATAATTAGTTTTTGCTGTAATGTAAAAGTATTTTTTCGAATAATCTATCAGGTAAAATGTTCTTTAAAATTATTGAAAATTTTTGAATAAACCTCCCAACTTTATAATGAACTTTAGGGTTTTTTGAATTAATTATATTAAAAATTAATTTAGATATAATTTCTGGAGACAAGGAATTTTCAACGTGTGTATTTGCAGATTTTAATGATTTTAAATATTCTTTATTGTAAAATGAATTATTTGATATTTCTGTATTTATTCTTCTTGAAACTATATTAGTTTTAAAATCTCCGGGTGCTACATTAACTACCTTGATATTAAATTTTTTTAATTCCATACTAAAAACTTCACCAATAATTTCTAAAGAGCTTTTTGTAGCACAATAAACTCCTCTAAATGGAATTCCAAAATAACCTAAAACAGAGGTTATGTTGATAATTAATCCCTTATTGTTTTTTCTCATGGAGGGAATACATTTTTTAATCAAATTGATTGGTCCATATAAATTAGTTTCAAAAGCTGATTTAATATCATTTGTTGAAGTTTCCTCCAATGGACCAGTAATGCCAACTCCAGCATTATTTACAAGAACGTCGATAAAATCTTCTTTTTCAAGAATGTAATTTACTGTTTTATCAATTTCTTCAATAGAGTTAACGTTACACTTCAACAACTCATATTCATTAAAATTATATTTACTAGGATTTCTACATGTTCCATACACCCTAAATCCTCTTGAATTTAAGTAAAGAGAAATTGACCTGCCAATTCCAGATGAGGCACCAGTAACCAAAATGACTTTAGACATAAAAAAAATGGGCAAGCTACTCACGTCACACCGCTACGACCATCGACCCTTGCTGCGTTCCCACCCTGGGGGATTAAATAGGAGCTGGTTGCATAAGACTTGCCCATAACAAATATATATTTTTTTATAATTTACACCTAAGGTTAAATATTTATATTTGAATAATATTTGATCATATGAATGTTATTAAAATAATTTTTTTTATTTCCCTCTTTATAATTTCTTGTGGAACTAAACCAACTTCTCAATATTCAATTATTATTTCTAAGAGTTCTGATTTTTTAAAAAAAGGGGATAAAATTCTTCTTAATATTAATAATCCCAATAATGACAAAATTGAAAATATTCAATTTAGAATTAATGATTCTTTGATTGGAAATGAGTATATAATCAATAATAAATTTGGTGCAAATAAAATCAAAGCCTCATTCAATTTAAACAATAAAGAATTTACTATTAGTAAAACTATAAATATTTACTCCTTAATTTCTCCTAAACTATATTCTTACAAAATAATTAACGAATATGATCATGATATAAGTTCTTACACTCAAGGATTAGAATTTGATGATGATTTTAATTTATATGAAAGCACAGGTCAATACGGTTTTTCCTCATTAATAAAAATTGATTACAAGAATGGGAAAGTTTTAAATAAATTATTTTTAGACAAATCATATTTTGGAGAGGGTTTAACCATAATTAATGATAAATTATATCAATTAACTTGGAAACAAAAAATTGGATTTGTTTACAATAAAGATAGCTTTGAGTTAATTAAATCCTTTGATTACGAAAAAAGTATTGAAGGTTGGGGTCTTTGTAATGATGGTGAATTCATTTATAAATCAGATGGAACAAATAAAATTTGGACACTTGATCAAAAAAATTTAAAAGAAATTTCTCACATTAATGTTGTTACCAATAATAAAATAATTAGCAAAATTAATGAGCTAGAATGGTTTGATGGTAAAATATATGCTAACACCTATCAATTTAATAAAGAAGTAGGTTTGATTATTGATCCAAAATCTGGTGCAGTTGAGGGAGTTATTGATTTTTCAGGTTTAAAGGATAGAGTAAAACAACATCCTAAATTAGATGTTCAAAATGGAATTGCATACCATATGGGTAGAAAAACATTTTTTGTAACAGGAAAAAATTGGAATAAGCTTTTTGAAATAAAAATTTTTGAAAATCAATAATTAAATAAATTTCTACCCTTCATTAACAGGTTAACATCTTTTTTAACCTCACGCAAAATTACTTCATCGTTATAATTTATAATTACCTTATCAATTAAACCTACAATTGTTATCATGTCATTTTCTTTTAGACCTCTTGTAGTAATAGCAGGAGTTCCAAAACGAATACCAGAGGTTACAAATGGAGATTTATCATCAAATGGTACCATATTTTTATTTGCAGTGATATCCGCTTTTACTAAAGCTAGTTCTGCATCTTTTCCAGAGATTTTTTTATTCCTTAAATCAATTAGCATCATGTGATTATCAGTTCCTCCAGAAATAATTTTATAATCTCTTTTAATAAATTCTTCAGCCATTGTTTTAGCATTTTGCCTTACTTGAACCATATAAGACATAAAATTATCTGTTAAAGCTTCGCTAAATGCAATTGCTTTTCCAGCAATAACATGTTCTAATGGTCCACCTTGATTTCCTGGAAATACAGCTAAATCTAATAAAGATGACATCTTTTTAAATTTTCCACTTTTAAATTTTAAACCAAATGGATTATCAAAATCTTCTCCCATTAATATTAATCCTCCTCTTGGTCCTCTTAGGGTTTTATGAGTGGTTGTGGTAACAACATGACAATGAGGAATAGGATCATTTAAAATTCCTTTGGCAATTAGTCCTGAGGGATGTGATATGTCTGCCAATAAAAAGGCATTGACAGAATCAGCTATTTCTCTAAATTTTTTAAAATCAATATCTCTTGAATACGCTGATGCTCCAGCAATAATCATATTAGGTTTTTCTTTTGAAGCAATACTTAAAATATTTTCATAATCAAGTTTCCCAGTTGATTCATTAACTCCATAAAAAACAGGATTATACAATCTTCCACTAAAATTAACCGGCGACCCGTGAGTTAAATGACCACCATGAGAGAGGTCAAAACCTAGTATTTTATCACCTGGTTTTAAAAACGCATGGTAAACGGCAGTATTTGCTTGTGAACCAGAATGCGGTTGGACGTTAGCATAGGATGCGCCAAATAATTCTTTTGCTTTATCAATAGCAATTGTTTCAATTTCATCTACAACTTCACATCCCCCGTAATATCTCTTTCCAGGATATCCCTCAGCATATTTATTAGTGAGTACAGATCCTGTCGCTTTCATCACATTAGGACTAGTGAAATTTTCGGAAGCAATTAATTCTATTCCGTTTAACTGTCTGTTTTCTTCTTTTAATATTAAATCAAAAATTTCTTTACTGTTGTTCATTAACTATTTTTTTTCAAATTTAATAACCAATAATTGATCCAAATAATAATATGGGGATAATTATTAATAAACAATTAACAATTTATTTTATCTAAATCACTAAAACTTATTCCTGAGTGAGAAGCGCTATGTATCAATGTATTTGACTTAATTAACAAAAGTTGAGGTGATTCATGATTTAAATCAAAATAAGAAGCTATTTCATTTGAAAGATTTTTTTCTTTTATTACATCTACTAGAAAGAATTTATCAACAAAATTTGATTTATTATAATCATATTCAAATTTATACAAAACCATTCTACTTACAATACACCTTTTCGAATGTTTAAAAATAACACAATTAGAATTAAATAAATCAGTGTTATTTAAATTATCTATTGTCAACCAATTAATTTTAGACATATTTAAATATACTTGTAACTTTGTTAAGTGAATAAAAAAGTAAATGTACTAAATAAAAAAGCAAAGTTTGAGTATCAATTACTTGATCAATATACTGCTGGTATTGTTTTAACAGGAACAGAAATTAAATCCATAAGATTGAGTAGAGCATCAATTAAAGAAAGTTTTTGTGAGTTTAATGATAATCAAGAGCTGTTTATAATTAATATGTTTATTGATGAATATGAATATGGGAACCATTTTAATCACAAAACAAAGTCCGAAAGAAAATTACTTTTAAATAAAAAAGAACTTAAAAAATTATACAAAGAGGTTAAAAATACTGGACTTACAATAATTCCTCTGAGACTATTTATAAATGAAAAAGGTTATGCAAAGGTGTTAATTTCTTTAGCAAAAGGTAAAAAGCTGTATGATAAGCGACAAACTATAAAAAATCGAGAAAATAAAATTCAATTACAAAGGTTAAAAAAAACATAACTAGTTTTTATCTTTTAGCATTGGAACAAAATTAAAATCTCCGAAAGTTTTTTTGTCAAACTTGTTTTCACTTTTTCTAGTTATGTGCGTCATTTTTTGAATTACTTTACCAACTGGAATTATCATCTCCCCTCCTACTTTAAGTTGTAACAAGAGAGATTTGGGTATTTCTATTGCACCAGCTGTTACTAAAATTTTATCAAAAGGTGATTTTTCTTTTATACCTAAATATCCATCACCATACTTAATTAGTTCTGGGTTATATCCCAACTTTGTTAATTTTTTTAATACTTTTCTATATAAATGATGTTGTCTTTCAATTGTAAATACTTTGGCTCCTAAAAAAACTAAAATTGCAGTTTGATATCCTGATCCTGTTCCAATTTCTAAAACTTTATCATCTTTTTTTATATTTAACAAACAAGTCTGAAATGCAACAGTGTAAGGTTGAGAAATAGTTTGGTTAGAGCCAATTGGAAAAGCTTTATCAATATAAGCATGAGATTCAAATTCTTTGTCAATAAATAAATGTCTAGGAATTTTAATAATAGCATTTAAAACTCTTGACGATTTGATTCCTTTTCTTGAAAGTTCCTCTACCATTTTTTTTCTCAAACCCTTGTGCTTAAAAGTATCTTTCAATTGAATATATTATTAATTAAAATTAATAATAAGAATCGTATTTTTGAAAAAAAAAATATGATAAAAGCAGGTGTTATTGGTGCAGGTCACTTAGGAAATATTCATTTAAAACTATTAAATGAATCTAATTTTTTTAAGCTAATTGGTTATTTTGATATAAAAAAAAATAAAGAAAACCATTTTGTTCACTTCGAAACTATTGAGAAATTGATAAACTCCGTTGATGCAATATTTATATGTACCAATACACCAAATCATTATTCAATAGCTAAAATTTGTATAGAAAGCTGTAAACATGTATTTATTGAAAAACCTATTACAAGCACAATAGAACAAGCAGTTGATTTGATTGAACTTTCTTTAAAATATAATATAAAAGGACAAGTTGGTCATGTAGAAAGGTTCAATTCAGCATTCACATGTTTAGGGAATTCAATCAAAAATCCAAAATTCATTGAATGTCATCGTTTAGCAGAATACAACCCTAGAGGAAATGATGTTTCAGTTGTTTTAGATTTAATGATTCACGATATTGATATTGTTTTAAACGTTGTAAACTCCGAACCAAAACAAGTGAGTGCAAATGGAGTTTGTGTAATTAGTGATAGCCCTGATATTTGTAATGCAAGAGTTGAATTTGAAAATGGTTGTGTTGCTAATTTTACAGCTAGTAGGATTTCTTTAAAAAACATGAGGAAAACACGTTTTTTTCAATCAAATGCGTACATATCGGTCGATTTTTTAGAGAAGAAAACAGAAATTGTTAAAATAAAAGATGTTTTAGTAGATGATCCTTATGCAATGGTCATTGAAAATTCATCTGGTCAGAAAAAACAAATTTTTTATAATAATCCTGAAATAAAAAAAAATAATGCTATAAGTGAAGAACATAATTCTTTTGCGAAAGCTATATTAGAAAATGCACCTATTTCAGTTAGTTTAAAAGACGGTTTAAACGCACTTAATTTAGCTAGTAAAATATTGAATAAAATTTAATGGATATTATATCTAATTTACAAAAAATTAAAAATGAAATACCCAAAAATGTATTGCTTGTTGCTGTTTCAAAAACAAAACCAATTTCAGAAATAATAACAGCATACGATGCAGGACATTTACATTTTGGAGAAAATAAAATTCAAGAATTAGTTTTTAAACAAGAAGAACTTCCAAAAAATATTAAATGGCATATGATAGGTCATTTACAAAGAAACAAAGTTAAATATATTGCTTCTTTCATTTATTTAATACACAGCGTTGATAGTTTAAAATTATTAAAAGAAATTGAAAAACAAGCTAAAATAAATAAAAGAAAAATTAATGTTTTAATTCAGGTTGACATATCAAAAGATTCAACAAAATTTGGATTTTCTTTTAGTGAAATTCGCGAGCTAATGAAATCTAATACATTTAAAATGTTTGAACATGTTTCAATAAAAGGTTTCATGGGAATGGCAAGTTATTCCAATGACAAAAAATTGATAACACTTCAATTTAGTAATCTTAATAACCTGTTTGAAAAATTCAAAAAATCCCACTCGCTTAACTATCTATCTATGGGGATGAGTTCAGATTATAGGGAAGCTATTAAATGTAATAGTAATATTATAAGATTGGGAAGTAATATTTTTGGAAATAGAAATAAATAACATCGCTTTGTATTCAATAGTTGACGTAGAAACAACGGGGGGAAAATTCAATGAAGAGGGTATTACTGAGATTGCGATTTATAAATTTGATGGAAACAAGATTATAGACCAGTTTATCAGCTTAATTAATCCGGAAATACCCATTCAGCCCTTTGTTCAACAATTAACTGGGATCAATAATAAAATGTTGAGAAATGCTCCCAAGTTTTTTCAAGTGGCTAAGAGAATTTTAGAAATTACTGAAAATACAGTTTTAGTAGCCCATAATTCATCTTTTGATTACAGAATGTTAAGAACAGAATTTAAAAGATTAGGGTTTGATTTTTATATTTCTCAGTTGTGCACTGTAAGAATGTCAAAAAAATTAATCCCAAACATGAAATCCTATAAGCTTGGGAATCTTGTTAAATCTTTGGGTATTCCCATTTCAAATAGACATAGAGCAAGTGGAGATGCTTTGGCTACGACAGAACTATTTAAATTATTATTATTCAAAGATCAAAATAAAGAAATTATAAATGAATTAATTAAGAATAATGACTCAAAATTCAAAAATAAATTCCTGAATATCATTGAGGATTTAAAAAATATTACAGGTATTTATTACATATATAATAAAGATGGAATTATCATTTATATTGGAAAAAGTAAGAATATTAAAAATAGAGTGAACCAGCATTTGACTGGGTTAACAAAGAAATCTTTAAACATACAATTAGAAATAAATTCTGTTTCATATGAAAGCTGTGGAAATGAATTAATTGCACTTTTAAAAGAATCAGAGGAGATAAAATTACACAAACCAAAATTTAATAAAATTTTAAAAAAAGAACTATTAAAATTTGGTTTGGAATTATGTAAAGATTCTAAAAGTCTACATTTTTTAAGAATTAGTCACTATGAGGAAAGTCACAACTATATCGAAATTTTTAGTTCTTTAAAAAATGCAAACAATAGATTGTTATTCATAAATACTAAGTATAATATTGATGGACAAAAAAGCTTAAAAAACAATGTAAATATCAATAATTTTATAAAAGATGTTTCTTACCCTTATCCAAATATGATTATTATTGATAAAGGAAGAAGTACTGATGAAAAGAGTGTTATTTTAATTAAAAATTCTAAATACATAGGTTTTGGTTATTTTAGTTTAAACTACCAAATAACAAATTTAAGTATTCTAGAATCTCTAATAAATCAAGTTAAAAAAAATAATATTTACGACAGGTTAATAATTAATTATTTGAAAAAACATAAAGTTGAAAAAATTATTAACACAGAAATGATAAAGTGAAAAAAACATTAATTACTATCTATGGGCCTACTGCTGTAGGTAAAACAAAATTTAGTATTGACTTAGCCAAACTATTAAAATGTGAAATAATCTCTTGTGACTCAAGACAATTCTATAAAGAACTTTCTGTTGGAACTGCAATACCATCTCAAAAAGAATTAGAAGCAGTTAAGCATCACTGTATTCATAATAAATCAATAAATGAAATTTACACCATTAAAGAATTTCAAAATGAAGCTTTTGAAATAATCAATAAGCTTTTCAAAATTCACAATTTTATTATAATCGTAGGGGGTTCTGGACTATATATGGATTCAATAATAAATGGATTAGATGAATTTCCTGAGATTGACAAAATGGTTAGAGATGAATTGAACTTGAAATTCCAAAAATTTGGAATTAAATACCTTCAGAATAAGCTTGAGGAACTAGATCCAGTTTATTATTTAAAAGTTGATCTTAATAATCACAGAAGACTAATAAGAGCTTTAGAGGTATGTATAAGTTCAAAAAAACCATATTCATCATTTATTGGAAAAAAAACAAATAAAAATACTTTTAATATTCTAAATTTTGCAATTGAAATGAATAGAGATGAACTTTATGATAAAATAAATAATAGAGTTGATCACATGATTTCACAAGGATTAGTTGAAGAAGTTAAAAGTTTAATTAATTTTAAAAATACAAATGCATTAAATACTGTAGGTTATAAGGAATTATTTTTATATTTAGAAAAAAAATGCTCTCTTGCTGAAAGTATAAGTGAAATTAAAAAAAACACTAGAAGATATGCTAAAAGACAAATGACATGGTTAAACAACAAAAAAAGTATAAAAAAAATAAATCATACAATTTCAGCGCAAGAAGTTAAAAGAACTTACCTTGATTTTAGATAAGCTTCAACATTTCTTTCTATTCTTTTACTAATATTAAAAATGTCTGCTTTTACAAAAGGAGTTCCTGTTATTTTTTCATATAATTCTATATATCTTTCAGAAACACCATTAATATAATCATCATTCATTTTAGGAATTTCTTGTCCCTTTTTTCCTTGAAAACCATTATTAATAAGCCATTGTCTTACAAATTCTTTAGACAACTGTCTTTGTGGTGATTTTAAATCCTGAAGTTTTTTATACGTGTCTAAATAAAAATATCTAGACGAGTCAGGGGTATGTATTTCATCAATTAAAATAATTTCTCCATTTAAATTTTTGCCAAACTCATATTTTGTATCAACTAGGATAAGTCCTTGATTATGAGCAATTTTTGATCCCTCTTCAAATAATTTTAATGTATAGTTTTCTAATTTAAAATAATCTTCTTTAGAAACAATATTTGTTTTTAAAATATCGTCTTTGGAAATATCTTCATCGTGGCTACCATCAAGAGCTTTTGTTGTTGGCGTGATAATTGGGTGAGGAAATTTATCATTTTCAATCATTCCATCAGGCATTTTAATTCCACAAATTAGTCTTTTACCCGAATTATACAATCTTGCAGCATGCCCTGCGAGATATCCTCTAATTACCATTTCAATTTTAAAAGGCTCACAAATTGATCCAATTGAAACATTTGGATCAGGTGTACTCTGCAACCAATTTGGAATTATATGAGATGTAGCATTTAACATCTTTGAAGCAATTTGATTCAAAATTTGACCTTTAAAGGGAATTCCACGTGGTAATACAATGTCAAACGCTGAAAGTCTGTCTGATGCTACCATAACTAATAATTCATTATTAATGTTATAAACATCTCTAACTTTTCCACTATATTTAGATACTTGATTAGTAAATTTAAAATCTGTTTTAACTATACTGTTCATCAAAATTAATTTGTGTGTTCTGTTTTTTTATAGGCATCTATTATTCTTTTAACTACTTGATGTCTAATGACATCTGAATCATCTAAATATACCATTTGAATACCGTTAACATTTTGAAGTATTAGATTAGCTTCCTTTAATCCAGACATAACTCTTCTAGGAAGGTCAATTTGCCCAGGGTCACCATTAATCATAAATTTAGCATTATTTCCCATTCTAGTCAGAAACATTTTCATTTGGTTGTGTGTAGTGTTTTGTCCCTCATCTAAAATCACAAATGCATTATCTAAAGTTCTTCCTCTCATATAAGCTAGAGGGGCTATTTCAATAATTCCTCTACTAATATAATCTTCCAGTTTTTCTATGGCAATCATTTCTTTTAATGCGTCATACAGAGGCTGCATATAAGGATCTAGCTTATCTTTCATGTCTCCAGGTAAAAAACCTAAATTTTCTCCAGCTTCTACAGCCGGCCTAGTTAAAATGATTTTTTTTACAATTTTATCTTTTAACGCTTTGACAGCAACTGCAATACCTGTATATGTTTTTCCAGTTCCAGCTGGTCCAATGGCAAAAACCATATCATTATTTTCAAAAGCTTCAACTATTTTAATTTGATTGACTGTATGAGCTTTAATTTTTTTCTTTCCTACACCGTATAAAATTACTTTACCATGCATAGCACTAATTAATTTATCTCCATCTCCAGACATGATTGAGTTTATAGTTTTTTCATTGATACTATCATTGTCTTTCATAATAAATATTAACGAATCTAAACGAATTCTAAGTTGAATAACTAAGGAGTCTTCTCCGTTAGCTAAAACCCTATCTCCCTTACATATAATTTTTAATTTCGGAAAATTTTGTTTTATTATTTTAACAACATCAAAATGTTTTTTATCAAAAAAATCTATTGGATGGATATCTTTAATGAAATATTCTAGTTTTTTCACTTATGATTAGTAAGTTATTTATTGGCAAGTTGTAAATTTATGTAATTTTTAATCTATAATATTATTTTTTATTAATAAATGGCTCTAATTACTTTAACAACTGATTTTGGAAATAAAGATCACTTTATTGGATCTGTTAAAGGAGTTATATATAGTGAAATTCCTGAAGCTAAGATTGTTGAAATTTCAAATGAGATTTCGCCTTTTAATATTGCTGAGGGAGCATACATTATAGAGAATGCCTATAAAAATTTTCCAAAAGGTTCAATTCACATATTGGGAGTTGATTCGGAGAAAACACCTGAAAAAAAACATTTAGTAATAATTTTAGATGATCATTACTTTATTTGCGCTGATAACGGAATTATGTCCTTAGTTGCAAAAAGAATTAAACCAAAAAAAATAATTGAAATAACATTAAATAATACTCATAGCTCTAGTTTTACTTTACTGGATGTATTTATTAAAGTAGCGACTCATATATGTAGAGGAGGTTCAATTGACTTAGTTGGTAAAAAAATTGATAAGCTCAAAGAACTTTATGATATTAACCCAATTTTAAATGAAACTAATAAAGAAATTACAGGAAATGTAATTTATATAGATAATTACGAAAATGTAGTTACAAACATCACTAAGTCAATATTTGATGAATTTGGAAAGTCACGTTCTTACACAATTAATGCTAGAAATTATAAGTTTAATTCGATTGTAAATTCATATAGTGATGCAATTAAGTTTGAAATTAAAAAGGAATTAAGAAAGGAGGATGGTAAAAAAATTGCTATGTTCAATAAAGCTGGTTTTTTGGAATTAGCAATATATAAAAGTAATCCATTAATAACTGGGGGTGCAAGCAGTTTATTTGGTTTAAATTATAGAGATATTATTACAATTAAATTCGATTAAATATTTAAAAAGTGTTAATAAAAATGTTTTACTTTAACATATAATTCTAATATATTTACCTTTTACTATCATCATGAAATTTATTGTATCAAGTTCTCTTCTTTTAAAAAATATTCAAGTTTTAGGTGGAATTTTAAACACAAATAACACACTTCCAATTCTTGATTATTTTCTATTCGAAATATCAAAAAAATCTTTAAAAGTAACTGCATCTGATTTAGAATCAACTTTAACTGCTGAAATTGAAATTGAATCTAATGATGAAAATATTATTGCTATTCCTGCAAAATTATTAATTGATACATTAAAGACTTTTCCTGAGCAACCATTAACATTTAATGTTTTAGAAAATAATACAATTGAAATTAGCTCCAATCATGGAAAATATGCATTAGCTTATGCTAAAGGGGACGAATTTCCTAAAACATTAACCATTAGTGATGCATCTAATTCTATAATTTCCTCTCAAGTACTTTTTCAAGCAATCAATACAACTATTTTTGCCTCTGGAAATGATGATTTACGTCCAGTAATGAGTGGAGTATTTTTCCAGTTTTCAAGTGAAGGTTCAACTTTTGTAGCTACCGATGCTCATAAACTTGTTAGATATGTAAGAAATGACTTCAAATCTGATAAACTAGTTGAATTTATAATGCCTAAGAAGCCTTTGAATATTTTAAAAGGTATTTTAATGAATAATGATTATGATGTTAAAATCGAGTATAATGAGAGTAATGCAAAATTTATTTTTTCTAATTTATCATTAACATGTAGACTAATTGACGGAAAATATCCAAATTATGAAGCTGTGATTCCAAAAGAGAATCCAAATGTTCTTACAATTGACAGATCCTTATTTTTAAATTCGGCAAAAAGAGTAAGTATATTTTCAAATAAAACAACACACCAAATTAGAATAAAAATTAATGGAAATGAATTAATAATTTCTGCTGAGGATTTAGATTACAGCAATAAAGCTGAAGAAAGATTACATTGTAATTATAATGGTGATGATATTGAAATAGGTTTTAATTCGAGATTTCTTACAGAAATGCTATCAAATTTAAATTCAGATGAAGTTAAACTAGAACTGTCCTTACCAAATAGAGCAGGAATTTTAACTCCAACTAAGTCTAGTTCAGAAGAAGAAAAAATTACTATGCTAGTAATGCCTGTAATGCTTAATAATTAAAGATAATAATCAGTTCTTATAAAGCTAGACTGCTTTGAGTCAATCATTTCCCTTAAAATACCCTTATTTAACTCATTATCTTTTGATGCCACAAAGGTTCTAATTGAAAAAGATCTCAGAGCATCGTGTACACTTAAAGTTGAAACTGCAGAATCTTTTCTTCCAGTAAAAGGATAGATGTCTGGACCTCTTTGACAAGCACTATTTAAATTCACTCTACAAACCAGGTTAACTAATGAATCAATTATAGGCCCCAAAATACTAGCATTTTTTCCAAATATACTTACTTGTTGTCCATAATTAGATGAAGCCATATAATCTATTGGTTTGGAGACGTCAGTAAAAGAAACAACAGGAATTACTGGTCCAAACTGTTCTTCTTTATACACTTTCATTTCATGAGTTACAGGGTAAAGAATTGCTGGATACACATAATTTTTTTGCTTCTTTCCTCCTCTTTTATTAATAATTTTTGCACCCAAATTTGTTGCATCATCAATTAAGTCAGAAATATAATTTGGTTTTGAAGGCTCAGGTAAGGGTGTTAACAATGTGTTCTCCCAAGGCATCCCTAATTTTAAATTATCCACTCTTTCGGAAAATTTACTTAAAAATTCGTCTTTTACGTCCTCATGTACATATAGAATTTTAAGAGCAGTACAACGTTGTCCATTAAATGATAAAGTTCCTGAAATACATTCTTCAACTGTTAAATCTATATCAGCATCTTTTAAAATTATAGCAGGATTTTTAGCCTCAAGTCCTAAAACTAATCTAAGTCTATTTTTTTGAGGATGTAAATCTTGTAATGAAATAGCAGAAGAACTATGACCAATTAAAGCTAATACATCAATTTTTCCTGTCTCCATTATTGGAGTTGCTAACTCTCTTCCTCTTCCAAAAACAATATTTACAACGCCGGGCGGAAAAGATTCTTTAAAAGCCTCCAGTAATGGAGCTATCAATAAAACACCATGTTTAGCAGGTTTAAAAATAGTCGTATTGCCCATGATTATTGCTGGAATCAGCAAAGCAAAGGTTTCATTTAAGGGGTAATTATAAGGTCCTAAACATAACACAACACCAAGTGGCCCTCTTCTTATTAAAGCCCTAACTCCAGACGAATTTTGAAAGTGTGCACCATTCCTATCAATAATTTTATATTCTTCGATCGTGTCTTTTATATAATCAACTGTTCTATCAAATTCTTTCTCAGAATCTTTAAGATTTTTTCCAATTTCCCACATCAAGAGCTTAACAACTTCCTCTCTTTTTAAAACCATTTTATCGACAAAATTTTCCATGCAATTAATTCTTTCATAAACCTTCATCGTTGGCCATATTCCTTGACCTTGATTAAAAGCTTTTGAAGCTGATTCTAAAGCTTCAATTGCTAAATCTTTAGACATTAATGGAGTTGTTCCCAATAGTGTGGGTTCTTTGTCATCAGTATCACAAAGCAATGTTGAAAGTACATTGGCCATTTTACCATTCCATTCTTTAATTTCTCCATTTATAAGAAACTGTTTATGAGTTATATGTTTTTCAATTTTATATTCCTTGGGTATATTGTTCATTATTACAGATTAAATTTGTTTCATTGAAGTCATAGATGCACGTAATTTTTTTCCAATTAGCTCAACTGGATGGTTTCTAATTATATCATTAACCTTTATTAATTCTTGATTATTGGTTTTATTAGACAACTCATAAGGTTCTCCAATATGTTTGTTCTCTATACCGTTCATAAAATCTTTGAGCAAGGGTTTACAAGCATGATCGAATAAATAACAACCATATTCAGCTGTATCAGAAATTATCTTGTTCATTTGAAAAAGTTTATTCTTTGAAATTAAATTAGCTATGAGTGGAGTTTCGTGAAGAGATTCATAATAAGCAGACTCATCAATAATTCCAGAGGCTGTCATTGTTTCAAAAGCTAACTCAACTCCTGCTCTCACAAATGCAACTAATAATAATCCATTATCAAAAAATTCTTGTTCAGTAATTTCGTTTTGTGATGAATTTGTTTTTTCAAAAGAAGTTTCTCCAGTTTCAGCTCTCCATTTTAACAAGTTTTCATCATTATTTTCCCAATCTATCATCATGGTTTTAGAAAAATTTCCAGACATAATATCATCCATATGTTTTTGAAATAACGGAGTCATAATTTTTTTTAAATCTTCAGACAAATTAAAAGCTTCAATTTTTGCAGTATTATTTAATCTATCCATCATATTAGTAACCCCACCATGTTTTAATGCCTCGGTTATAGTTTCCCATCCATATTGAATAAGCTTGGCTGCATAAGATGGATTAATGCCATTTTGAATCATTTTATTGAAAGAAAGTATTGAACCCGTTTGCAATACACCACAAAGAATAGTTTGTTCGCCCATTAAATCTGATTTTACTTCTGCTACAAATGACGACTCTAGTACTCCAGCTCTGTTACCGCCAGTAGCAACAGCATAAGCTTTTGCATAATCTAATCCGTTTTTATTTGGATTATTTTCAGGATGAACTGCAATCAATGTAGGAACTCCAAATCCTCTCTTATATTCTTCTCTCACCTCACTTCCAGGACATTTTGGAGCAACCATTATAACAGTTATATCTTTTCTTACCTTATAGCCTTCTTCAACAATATTAAAACCATGTGAATATGAGAGAATTGAATTATTTTTCATCAATGGCATTAAATTATCTACAACATTTGTATGATTTTTATCAGGTGTTAAATTTAACACCATATCTGCATCTGGAATCAACTCCTCAAATGTACCAATATGAAAATTATTTTTGGTAGCATTAAGAAATGACTCTCTCTTATTGTCAATTGCAGATTGTCTTAACGCATAAGAAATATCTAACCCTGAATCTCTCATGTTTAAACCTTGATTTAAACCCTGTGCCCCGCAACCAACAATTACAATTTTTTTATTCAAAAGTATATTTACACCGTCATCAAATTCAGAGGAACTCATAAATCTACACTTTCCTAATTGTTCTAATTTTTGTTCCAATGTCAATTGGTTATAGTAATTTTCCATAATTTATTTATCTGTATTTAAACCTAATATGTTTGATATATTCATCGGTTCTTTGGATACTGAAATCCTTCCTGATCTTACAAATTGTAATAAACCGTAGGGTTCCAAAGAATGATATAGCTTCTCCGTTTCATTTCTCCAGCCAGTTTTTTCAATAACAAAGTAATTTGGAGAAACAGTTACTATGTTAGCTTGGCTTTCTTTTATAATTTTTTGAATGTGTTTTTCATCAAAAAGTGATTTAGATTTAACCTTGTACAAAGCTGTTTCTAAATAAATGGTTTCTTTATCTGTATGAAAAAAAGCTGCAATTACTTCAATTTGTTTTTCAATTTGTTTTATAATTCTTTTAATATTTTGTTCTGAAATAGAAACTACTATTACGAACCTAAAAATATTATCAATTTCAGAGGGTGAAGTTGTTAAACTCTCAATGTTGATATGTCGTTTTAAAAAAATTGCTGAAATCCTATTTAACAAACCAATGTTATTTTCAGTATATATAGAAATTGTATATGTATTAATATTTTTACTCATGAATTTATTCTAATCTTACATCTGAAACTGATGCGCCAGATGGAATCATCGGAAATACATTTGCTTCTTTTTCAACTTTAACTTCAAGAAAATAAGGCTTCTTTGAATTCAACATCTTTTTTACTGAAGACTTTAATTCCTTTCTTTTGTCAACTTTTTTAGCATCAATATAATATCCTTTAGCAATAGCAACAAAATCTGGGTTAATCATTTCTGTTGAAGCATATCTTTTTTCAAAAAACATTTGCTGCCATTGTCTTACCATTCCCAAATATTCATTATTTAATACAACTATTTTAACGGCAGATCCGGTTTGAAATATTGTTCCAAGCTCCTGAATAGTCATTTGATAACCACCATCTCCGATAATTGCAACTACCTCTCTTTTGGGAGCACCCATTTTGGCGCCTAATGCAGCTGGAAGCGCGAACCCCATTGTTCCTAAACCACCTGAGGTCACATTTGATTTAGATTGCTTAAAACTAGCGTATCTACATGCGACCATCTGATGTTGTCCCACGTCAGTCACAATAATTGCATTTCCATTAGATGCTTCATTAATTTCTCTCACAACTTCACCCATAGTCAAACCATGTTTTGAGGGATGAATATCGTCTTTTATTACTTTTTCATATTCTACTTTGTAATATGATTGAAATTTACTTAACCAATCTTTATGTGAATTTTTTGTAACATTTTTAGTTATTAAAGGAAGGGTTTTTTTAACATTACCTAAAACAGCAATATCAACGTCAACATTTTTATTTACTTCAGCTGGGTCAATTTCTAAATGAATAATTTTTGCTTGTTTGGCATAAGTCTCTAAATTTCCTGTTACTCTGTCATCAAAACGCATTCCGATAGCTATCAATAAATCACATTGATTAGTAAGCACATTAGGACCATAATTTCCATGCATACCAACCATACCCACATTTAGGGGGTGTTCGGTTGGTAATGCGGATAACCCTAAAATTGTCCAAGCAGCAGGAATCCCAGTTTTTTCTATAAATTCTTTAAACTCGTTCTCTGCATTTCCTAAAATAACACCTTGTCCCCAAACAATTAATGGTTTTTTTGCAGAATTTATTAA
This sequence comes from uncultured Flavobacteriaceae bacterium, assembly GCA_938088195.1. Lineage (GTDB taxonomy): Bacteria > Bacteroidota > Bacteroidia > Flavobacteriales > Flavobacteriaceae > MAG-121220-bin8. Next base: position 27,032 of record CALKEO010000008.1, read on the forward strand.
TGATACTGCACTATTAATATCTTTTAAAGAATAATCAGGCATAGGTTTGTAACTTCTAATCGATTTGCATTTCTCATATTTAAAATTCATCATCTCAAATTGCGCGTCTTTTGTAATATCTATAAGAACAGGACCAGGTCTTCCAGATTTAGCAATATAAAAAGCTTTAGCTATTATCTTTGGAATATCTACTGCTTTAGTTATTTGACAATTCCATTTAGTTACTGGAGTTGAAATTCCGATAATATCTGTTTCTTGAAAAGCATCAGAACCAAGTAAATGCGAAGCAACTTGACCAGTAATACAAACCATTGGAGTAGAGTCTATTTGAGCATCTGCAATACCAGTTACTAAATTTGTTGCTCCAGGACCTGAGGTTGCTGTAACTACTCCAACTTTTCCAGAAACTCTAGCATATCCTTGAGCAGCGTGAGTTGCACCCTGTTCATGTCTAGTTAAAACATGATTTAATTTATCTTGAAATTTATATAATTCATCATAAATAGGCATGATTGCCCCACCAGGATAACCATATATTAAGTTAACATCTTCTTCAATCAGACATCTAATTACAGCTTCTGCGCCTGATATTTTATCCGATTTATTCATTTAAATTTCATCAGTTACACAGCCATTAGATGCATTAGACACATTTTTGGCATATTTATTTAAAATTCCTCTTTTGACCTTAAGACTCGGAGACTTCCATTTTTTTCTTCTTGTTTCTAGTTCTTCAACAGAAACATTTAATGTTAAAGTATTATTAACTGCATCTATGATTATTTCATCCCCATTTTCAATTAAAGCAATATTTCCACCCTCTTGAGCCTCAGGACATATGTGACCTACCACAAAGCCATGAGTTCCTCCAGAGAATCTTCCATCAGTGATTAATGCGACATCCTTACCTAATCCTGCACCCATTATAGTAGCCGTTGGTTTTAACATTTCTGGCATTCCAGGTCCACCTTTAGGGCCTTCATATCTAATAACAACCACGTCACCTTTTTTAACTTTACCATTCTTTATACCATCATTAGCCAGGAACTCACCTTCAAAAACTTTAGCTTTTCCACTAAACCATAAACCTTCTTTTCCAGTAATTTTAGCCACAGATCCATTTAATGCTAAATTTCCGTATAAAATCCTAATATGACCATTTTTCTTTATTGGGTTTTCAAATGAATTAATTATTTTTTGATTGGACTTCAACGGTTTTATATTTTCTAAATTCTCTCGAATGGTTTTCCCAGTAATAGTCATGCATTCACCATCCAAAAAATTATTATCTAACATATATTTCATAACAGCAGGAACTCCACCAATGTTATGTAAATCTTCCATTAAATATTTACCACTTGGTTTCAGATCAGCTAAAAATGGGGTAGAGTCACAGATTGTTTGAAAATCATCAATTGTAAAATTAATTTCAGCACTTTTTGCAATTGCTAGTAAATGTAACACTGCATTTGTTGAACCTCCAAGAACAGTAATTAGTTTCACAGCATTTTCAATAGATTGTCTAGTAACAATATCACGAGGCTTTATGTCATTTATTAATAAGTTTTTCAACACATTTCCAACTTCATAACATTCTTCTGATTTATTATTGCTAGTAGCTGGATTTGAAGAATTATATGGAAGCGCCATTCCCATTGCTTCAATCGCTGAGGCCATTGTATTTGCAGTATACATACCACCACAAGCTCCAGCACCAGGACAAGCATTCTTCACAATGGATTTATATTCTTTTTTATCAATTTTACCTGCAACATTTTCTCCCCAAGCTTCAAAAGCAGAGACTACATCTAATTTTTTTCCGTTATGACATCCAGGGGCAATTGTTCCTCCGTAAACTAAGACACCAGGTCTATTTAATCTTAACATAGCCATAAGAGCACCTGGCATATTTTTATCACATCCTACAACAGTCACAACGGCATCATAAGACATTCCTTCAACGACAGTTTCAATAGAATCAGCAATGATATCTCTGGAGGGTAGAGAAAATCTCATCCCTGAAGTTCCCATAGAAATTCCATCGCTTACACCGATGGTATTGAATATCAAACCAACTAAACCAGATTTATTAACTCCACTTTTAATTAGTTTAGAAAGATCATTAAGATGCATATTACATGGATTTCCCTCGTATCCTGTGCTAGCAATACCAATCAAGGGGTTTTTCAAATCTTGTTCATTAAGACCAATAGCGTAAAGCATGGCCTGGGCCGCTGGTTGAGTTGGGTCTTGAGTGACCGCTCTACTGTATTTATTTAAAATCATTTTTTTGATTAAAAAAAAAAAAACCTTCTCTATTTAATGAGAAGGAAGTGTAACAAAATTATTAATAAAAATAGAAATATTTGTTTAATTTAATAACAAAAGTATGTATAATTTAGTCTGAAGCATTTTATATATCGTATTTTTATAATATCAATAATTATTTATAATAAAAATCATCTTTTTTTATGAAAAATTTAATAAAAACAGTAATTAATAAACAAAAATCGTTTTTTAATTCAAAAGAAACTTTCAATGTTGATCTAAGGATACAACATTTATTAAATCTTAAAAAAGAAATCAAGAATAATGAAAAAGAAATTGAATTAGCACTTTTTAAGGATTTAGGTAAATCTGAGGGAGAAAGTTATTTAACTGAAATTCATTTTGTTTATTCTGAATTAAAAATTGCATTAAAAAATATTAAAAAATGGACCAAGAGAAAATCTGTGCGGTCATCCTTATTAAATTTTCCGTCCTCTGATTATATTATTGCTCAACCTTACGGAAACACTTTACATATCTCTCCTTGGAATTACCCTTTTCAATTGTCAATTGCACCACTTATTGGTGCGATTGCTGCTGGAAATACAGTTGTTTTGAAACCTTCAGAATATTCAGAACATACAACGGAGGTTTTGGAAAAAATAATTAATAATGTTTTTGATGAACAGTATGTTAAAGTAATTAAAGGAGGTCCAGATGTGGCTACTGAATTATTAAATTATAATTGGGATTACATTTTTTTTACAGGAAGCGTCAATGTCGGAAAAATAGTAGCTAAACAAGCAGCTCTACATTTAACCCCAACAACCCTAGAACTGGGCGGTAAAAATCCCTGTGTAGTTGACGAATCAGCTTCTTTAAAAGTCACAGCAAAAAGAATAGTTTGGGGGAAATTTATTAATTGTGGCCAAACTTGCATAGCTCCAGACTTTTTAATTGTAAACAAAAAAATTAAAGAAAAATTAATCTTTGAAATTATTAATCAGTTGAAGTTAATATATGGAAATGATCCTGAGAAATCTGATTCTTATGGTCGGATAATAAGTGAAAAACACATTAAATTTCTATCCTCATTAATCCAAGATCAAAAAATAATATATGGAGGAAAAATAAACGAAAAATTAAGGTATTTTGAACCAACATTAATTGAAATTAAAGGTTTTGATTCCAAGATTATGGAACAAGAAATATTTGGTCCAATACTGCCAATATTTGAATATGATAAATTTGATGAGGTTGATGACATCATAGATAAATACAAAAACCCGCTAGCCTTATATATTTTTACTAAAAACAAAAGACTTGGTGAAAATTTTTTAAAAAAACATAGTTTTGGTGGTGGTGCAATAAACGATACTGTTGTCCATATTATTAACGATCGCTTACCTTTTGGTGGTATAGGAAACAGTGGAATGGGTAAATATCATGGCGAGTCTACATTTAATACTTTTTCTCATTTTAAACCCTACATCTCAAAACCTTTGTGGATAGATATTCCACTGAGATACCCGCCTTTTAAAACCAAAATAAATTTTTTAAAAAGAGTACTTAAGCTAATGTAATGATTGTCAAATTATTAAAAATTTTTTTATTTATAATTAGCTTTTCAATAAGTGCTCAAATTAACAATGACTTGAACCAAAATAAATATTATGAATTAGAAATTAATCTTTTAAAAATAAAAAAACCTGGAATTGCTTTTATTGCGATTTACAATAATTCACTAGATTTTAATTCTAGTGATGAATCAAAAAATAGAATTACTTATGCATTAAAAGAAAATGTTAAAAAGGGCAGTTTTTCAAAAGTTGTTATGGTTGAACAAGGGACGTATGGAATCAAAATATATATTGATAAAAACAACAATAATAAATTTGATTTTAATATTATTGGAATCCCAAAAGAACAATTTGGATTTTCAAATGATGCTATTTCATTATTGGGACCACCAAGTTTTAAAAACGCCTCGTTTGATGTAGTAGATAACAAAACTATATATATTAAAATGAAATAAATGGAAAAATCAGTTTCACTAGCAATAAAAGACAGACGATCAGTCAGAATTTTTAAAGATGAAAAAATAGACAGTGAAAAAGTTAAGAATTGTATTTATAATGCTTCTCTAGCACCAAACAGTAGCAATCTTCAACTTTGGGAGTTCATACATGTTAATGATTCAAAAATATTAGATAAGCTCTCTAAAGCATGCATGAAACAAAATGCTGCAAAAACAGCCTCTCAATTAGTTGTAATTGTAACTAGAAAAGATTTGTGGAGAAAAAGAGTAAAAGCAAATATTGATTTTCTCAATAATCAAAAAAAACAACAGTTAATTACAGAAAAAAGACACAAACAAGCTTTAAATTATTATAAAAAACTAATTCCAATTCTATATTTTGATTTTTTTGGAATATTAGGTTACTTAAAATATTTTATACTTCAAATACTAGGCTTATTTTTACCTGTAGTTAGACAAACAAGAAATAGTGATTTAAGAGTTGTTGTCCATAAATCCGCAGGATTGGCAGCCCAAAATTTTATGATGAGTATGTCAGCAATTGGTTACGACACTTGCCCAATGGAGGGATCTGACACTTTAATGGTTAAGAAAATATTGAATTTATCAAAAGATTCGGAAATTAATATGGTCATAGGATGTGGATTAAAAAATGAAAAAGGTGTTTATGGTCCACGATTTAGAGTTCCTTTCGAAAATGTTTATAAGTATATTTGAAAATTATTTTTATTTATGAACGAAGATCTTTTTAAAAAAATTTGCGGAAGTTACCCCACCGGAGTTACAGTTATTACTTCTGTTGAAGATAAAACTAATTATGGATTCACAGCTAATTCATTTACTTCTGTTTCCATCAATCCACTGTTGGTTCTTTTTTGTTTGAACAAAGCAGCTAATTCTAACAAAGCTTTGAAAACTAATAAATTTTTTATAATTAATATTCTTTCAAGTGATCAATCAAAAATTTGTAATCAATTTGCTAATAACAAACTAAGTCCTGAAAAAAGATTCGACGGAGTTGAAACAAAAAATTCTAAAAATAATATTAAAATAATCTCAAACTCTATCGCATGGATTGAATGTAAGATTAAAAATATTATTGATGGAGGAGATCACTTCATTTATTTAGGAGAGGTATTAAGCGGTAGTTTATCAGAAAAAAAACAACCCTTAGTTTACCACAACGGAATGATAAAAAAATTATTTAAAAGCTTTTAATCCCTCCTTAAGCCATGCTTGATAAACATCTTTAGTAGTATATTGAATTGGACTATTAAGAATTTTTAAATTTGGATCTAATAATACATAGTACGGTTGGGAAGCACTTTTAAAATTCAATGCTTGAAAGGTAGCAGATTTATCTCCAATTGTTCTTATTTCTTTAATTTTTCCAGATTTGTATTTGAGATCAAGTTGGTTAACTTTTTCAAGTTCTTTTCTGTCATCAACGTAAAGTGAAATTAATACGAAATTATTGTTAATTAAATCAAAAACAACTGGATCAGTCCAAATATTCTCTTCTACTCTTCTACAGTTTACACAGGCCCAACCAGTAAAATCTAAAAGTATTGGTTTGTTTATTTCTTTAGCGTGCTGTAATCCTTTATCAAAATCCTTGAAACAGTTAAAACCTAAAGGGCAATCATTAGATTTCGGATAGATACTATAAAAAGATGGAGGCGTAAACCCACTTAGTAAACGGGCACTATTTGAACCATTAGGCAAAAGAGCTGGACTCAAATATATTGCAAAACTTAAAAAGGATAATGAAAGCAACATGTTAAATTTTGATCTTTGAACTACATGACTTTCATTTGGAAATTTATAAACACCTATAAGATAAAGAGATAGTAAAATTGATATAATTACCCATATAGCAATAAAGATTTCTCTTTTAATTAACCCCCAATGTTCTACTAAATCGGCATTTGATAAAAATTTAAAAGCAAAACCTAATTCTAAAAAACCCAATATAATTTTAAATGTATTCATCCATCTACCAGATTTAGGTAAAGATTTTAACATATTTGGAAAAAGGGCAAATACTGTAAAAGGAAGCGCTAAAGCTATTCCAAAACCTAGCATACCAATAGAAAGTTGTAGGGCACCACCTTGAGATGATATTGATCCAACTAATAAAGAACCTAAAATAGGTCCAGTACAAGAAAATGAAACTAGAACTAAGGTTAATGCCATAAAGAAAATACCAATAAAACCTCCAATACTATTTGACTTTGAATCTATAGAATTAATCCAAGAAGAAGGAATGGTAATCTCGTAAAAACCGAAAAAAGAAAAGGCAAATATTATAAATACGATAAAAAAGAAAACATTAAGCCAGGCATTTGTTGAAATACTGTTTAATATTTCAGGATCTAAAGACTCTACAAAATGAAAAGGAATACTTAAAAAGAGATATATAAAAACAATAAATAGCCCATACAGTATTGCGTTAAATGAAGAACTGGATTGTGTTTTTTTATTTGTAAAAAATGATACAGTGAGTGGAATCATGGGAAAAACACAAGGAGTAAGTAAAGCTAATAAGCCTCCCAAAAATCCTAGAATTAATAAATCAAAATAATTATTTCCTGAAATATTGTTTTCTTCAGAGTAATTTTCAAGTAATTCTTTATTTTTTAAATCAATTACCAAAGGATTTGAGTCATCTGAAACTAAAGCTGTTAAATCTTCATTTAAAATGATCTCTGAGGAGCCATCTAAATTAAATACTAAATCAGATTCTCTGAAAATACAAACAGCATCATCACAAGCTTGATAAGCTATTGTTGCAAACACCTTGTCAAAATTGAGATCCTTAACCTCAATAACCTGTTTAAATGTGTTGGAATCAATAAAATAAGTTTGATCTAAATTAAAGATTGGATCAAATTTTGTAATAGACTCCGATTCAATAGTATTGCCAATTAGAATATATGAATCATTGGAAATGTTTTTAAAAATAAATTCAGTTGGTAATGCACCACCCTCAGTTAAAAATTGTGAATATAATCTCCAATTAGAATCGATTTTTGAGGATATTATTAACTCATACTGAGTTTTAGAAATTGTATTTACTTTAGTAGTAAAAGATACTGGATCTTGTGAAAAACCAATGTTTATAAAAAGGAAAAAAGAAAAAAAAAGACTAAAAATATTTTTCATAATAATTCAATTTTCAATGTTGCTCCTTTAGATTTATAATACCTTCGATCGGCTCTTTGTCCAACAATCCACATGACTTCATTGTTATTACAAAGCAACCATTGGTTTTGTTTGTCAAAGAAAGACATTTTTTCATCTTTAAAGTACTTAGAAATCAATTTTTTTCCTTTCATTCCTAATGGATATATTAAATCTCCTTTTTTCAATTTCCTTAAGTACAATGGAAATTTGATATCATTTTTTGAAATAAATATTGATTTACTATTTGATTTTGAAACAAAATCTCCAGTTTTAATACAAATTCGAACAGGATCATCAATTCCTTTCATATCAACTTTTATTACTTGATCATATTCCTTAGACTTTTTTTTTAAAATTAAATTAGTTCGATCACTTAGAAGAACATGACTTACTGACTCAATAATTTTTCCAGAAATAGAGTTACAAAGCATTAGAATTTCTGAGGGATTTTTAAAACCATAGTCTTTAAATAAATTATAGATATCATTTTTGTTACACTGAATGAATTTTTTTTCTATAATAATCTTATCATTTTTAATAACAAATTTTTCTTTTTTAACTGCTTCAATGTATTTATCAATCACTAATTGTGAATTCTTTAAAAAATTCATTGTTTTTTTTGATTGAGAGAGAAAATTTGGATAAAGTTTTTTTAAAAGTGGAATAATTTGATTTCTAATATAATTTCTCTGATAATCATCTTTTTTATTTGTTGAATCCTCTCTCCAATGAATTTTGTTATTTTTAGCGTATTCAAGAATTTGTTTTTTTGAAAATATCGTCAACGGTCTTACAATCTTATCATTTACAGGACTTATCCCTGTAAAACCCTCAATTCCAGAGGCCCTTGATAGATTTATTATAAAAGTTTCTAAGGAATCATCTAAATGGTGAGCTGTCAATATGTAATCTTTATTATTATTTTTTAAAAGTTCATTAAACCAGTCATATCTTAATGTTCTAGCTGCCATTTGTAACGAATGATTTGGAAGTTTTGTAATAAAAGATTTTGAAAAAAATTGAATAGAATTATCAAAGCAATATTTTTTTACAAACTTTTCATCCAAATCACATTCATCTCCTCTTAATTTAAAATTACAGTGAGCTACTGAAACATCATAATTTGATCTTCTTAGTAAATCAATTAAAACCATACTGTCTACGCCTCCGCTAAGACAAACAAGAAGTTTCGATTTTTTTAAAAAATCAAAATCACTATTTATATGATCTGAAAAAAGATTAAACATTAGAACAATATTACGTTTTTTAATAATTTAATTATATATTATTTAAGAATCGATAACATTGGTTCTGCTTTCAAAAGACATTCTTGGAATTCTTTTTCTGGAGATGAGTTTGATGTAATTGCGCTTCCTACTTGAAATGATAGGTGTTTTTTTTTATGGTCATAAATCAATGATCTTATAACTACATTAAAGTCAAAATTTCCTTTTGGGTCTACGTAACCAAGCGCACCACTATACAACCCTCTTTTCGAAACTTCTAATTTCTCAATAATATTTAATGCTTTTATCTTTGGAGCGCCTGTCATACTTCCCATTGGAAAAGTAGCTTTAATAACATCTGTCATTTTTAAATTACTATCAATTTGAGATTCAACTGTTGAAATCATTTGGTGAACTTTTTCAAATGGATAAACCTTACAAAGTTCTGTTACCTTGACAGATCCAGGTTTAGAAAATCTGGAAAGATCATTTCTTACTAAATCAACAATCATAATATTTTCAGATCGTTCTTTTGGGTCTTGGGTCAAATCATTTCTTAAATTCAAATCAATCACTTTATCATTATCTCTTCTTGAAGTGCCTTTAATTGGTTGTGTTATTATTTTATTATTTATTCTTTTAATGTATCTTTCAGGGGATGAGGATAATAAATATGTGTCGTTTTGCTTAAAAAAAGCACTCATTGGATTTTTAGAAATTTGATTTAATTTATCATAAACATTAAATGGACAAATATTTGAATCATTAGAAAACCATTCCATACAAAAGTTTGCCTCATATATATCGCCTCTGTTTATATGAAATAATAATTTATTTATTTTTTCCTCATATTGTGATTTTGAAAGCTTTGGAAATAATTTAATTTCAGACTCTATATTTTTATCATTAATTTTTTGAGAATAGATATCATCCAAGTCAGATTCAATTTCTGAGGGAAACAAGTAATGAGCCTCAACATTTCTTGATTTGATAATCCATATTTTTTTTGGTTGAAAAAAAAATATATTTGGAAAATCAAATTCGGAATAATTATTACTTTTTAAATCTTCTAATTCATTTTTTAAATCATATGAAAAATAACCAAATAACCAATCATTAGTTTCTTTTAAATAGGCTTCTAATTTATTAAGTGAATTATTCTTTGTAAAAGGTAGTTTGGAATGAACGTCAGTCGCCACAATTGCATCTAAATCCCCCAACCTATCATTATAGTTGTTTGAATCTAGACAGATAGATATATTAAACTGATTAGACCATTTAAAAAGTTTTTTTTTAAATAAACTAATGTTTTCAGGTTTATATACTTTGACTATTCTTTTCAATGAAATTTTTAAACAAACAAATTTAATGAATTAGGCTAAAGTTCCTAAAGTCCATGAGCTTTTAAAACAAAAACTTAATGAATGAGTATCAACCACTGTTGATAATATTCCTAATACCTTAACAAAAGATTGGTATTTAAAAAAACAAGAGCCTTATAATCAATCTTCTTTACTAAAAACAAAAGATTTTTGAAATAAGGGGTAAATGCCAGGAAAAGCATTAAACGCTGTTAAAAACAACAACAAAGGACCTTTTTAAAAAATTAAATATGTAGAGCTCTATCTTGAGTTGCAGCTAAAGCTGCTTCTTTAATAGCTTCAGCATAAGTTGGATGAGAATGACTCATTCTTGAAATGTCTTCAGCAGAGGCCCTAAATTCCATTGCAGTAACTGCCTCAGCAATTAAATCAGCTGCTCTGGCACCAATTATATGAACGCCTAAAATTTCATCTGTTTTTTTATCAGCCAAAATCTTAACAAATCCATCTGTGTCCATACTTGCTCTAGACCTACCTAAAGCACGAAAAGGAAACTGACCTTTTTTATATTCAACACCATTATCTGTCAACTGTTTTTCTGTTTTCCCGACAGATGCCACCTCAGGCCAAGTATAAATTACATTAGGAATAAGATTATAATTTATATGAGGTTTTTGTTTAGCCATTATTTCTGCCACCATTACCCCCTCTTCTTCAGCTTTGTGTGCCAACATAGGTCCTTTAATAACATCTCCTATAGCATAAACATTATTACATGAAGTTTGTAACTGATCGTTAACTTTAATTTGACCTTTATCATTTGTTTCAATTCCTATAGAACTGATATTTAAATTTTCCGTAAATGGTTTTCTTCCAACAGAAACTAAACAATAATCACCTTCAAATAAAACCTTATTTCCATTGTTGTCTTCAGCTTGAACAGATACATTATCTTCACTTGTTGAAATTTGGAAAACTTTATGAGATAAATAAAATTTAATTTTTTGTTTTTTGAAAATTCTCATTAACTCTTTTGAAATTGAAGCGTCCATAAAAGGAGTGATTGTGTTTGAGTATTCCACAACTGAAACTTCAGCCCCTAACCTACTGTAAACCTGACCAAGTTCTAAACCAATAACTCCACCACCAATAACTATTAATTTTTTTGGAATCTCTTTTAAATTTAATGCCTCGGTAGAGGTAATAATTCTTTTCTTGTCAATTTTAGCAAAAGGAAGATTAGTGGGTTTAGATCCTGTGGCTATAACAGCATTATTAAAAGTTATATTAGTTACTCCGCTTGAGGAATTATCTATTTTAATCGTACAAGAATCAACAAATGATCCTGTTCCGTGATAAACTTTGATCTTATTCTTGTTCATTAAAAAATCAATTCCTTTTACTGTTTGGTCTACAACATTTTGTTTTCTAGAAATCATCTTTTCTAAATTTACTATAACGTTACCTTCAAAATTAATTCCGTGTGATTCAAAATTATGAACGGCATCATGAAAATGATGAGATGAATCTAATAGTGATTTGGATGGAATACAACCAACATTTAAACAAGTTCCCCCTAGTGAATTATATTTTTCAATTATAGCTGTTTTCATCCCTAGTTGAGAACACCTAATAGCACACACGTATCCTCCTGGACCAGAACCAATAATAACAACATCAAATTTATCCATCATTTTTTATTCAAAAATACAAATGTTTTGTGTTATTTAAGTATTCACTAAAATAAAGTTAAATATCTTTTAGAACTTAATTATATATTAGCATTGAATTGTAAATTCATAATAATTGAAAAATAAAAAAAAATCAATTTCTTTAATAGAATCAACTATTCCGATTTTTATTTTAATAATTTTTTTAGCTTATAATGTTTTTGTTTATGGGGATGAGGCCATGAGTGGTTCCAATCAGTTTATTTTATTAATTGGAGCAGCTATCGCAAGCATTGTTGGTTTCAGTAAAGGCATCAAGTTTAAACAAATGATTGATTCAGTTTCATCAAATATTAAATCAATAACTGGTGCGATTTTAATACTATTATTTGTAGGTGCTTTATCAGGAACTTGGTTATTAAGTGGTATCATACCTACAATGATTTATTACGGATTACAAATTCTTCACCCAACTATTTTTTTACCCTCCTGTTTAATCATATGTGCCATAATATCCATTTCAACCGGAAGCAGCTGGACTACTTCTGCAACTGTTGGAATAGCATTAATAGGAATAGGCAGAGCTATTGAAATTCCTGAGGGAATGGTTGCAGGAGCTGTAATTTCTGGTGCATATTTTGGTGATAAACTATCTCCCTTGAGTGATACAACCAATTTAGCTCCTGCAGTCTCTGGATCTAACCTTTTTACCCACATTAAATATTTAACTATCACAACAATTCCAACAGTAATAATTACATTAATTATTCTTTCATTGATAAATTTATTTACAATTTCGTCGGGACCAACTGATCACCAATATCTTTTAAAAACTATTGGCAACACCTTTAATATCACTCCCGTGTTATTTTTAGTTCCATTAATAGTAGTTTTTATGATATTTAAAAAAACACCCCCACTTATAGCTTTATTTGTTGGGACTGTACTGGGTGGAATATTTGCTGTAATTTTTCAATCTTCAGTAATAAATGGTATTTCAGGAGATACTGAAATGACTTTTAATAATGCTTACCAAACGGTCTTAAATTCAATGACAACAGAAACTTCAATTGATTCTGGAAATTCTGTTTTAAATGATTTGTTTAATAGCGGAGGAATGAAGGGTATGCTAAATACTATTTGGCTTGTTATATGTGCAATGGTTTTTGGAGGAATTATGGAATCTATTGGAGCACTAGAAAAAATAAGTTCATCGCTATTAAAGTTAGGTAAATCTACGTTTTCAATATTTGCGAGTACCGTGGGAAGTTGTTTAGCAATAAATTTGACAGCATCAGATCAATATCTTTCAATTGTAATCCCAGGAAAAATGTTTTCCAAAGCTTTTAAAGACAAGAGTTTGGCGCCAGAAAACTTAAGTAGAACACTTGAAGATTCTGGAACGGTTACCTCTGTTTTAATTCCTTGGAATACCTGTGGTGCCTACCAATCAGGAATTTTAGGCGTTAGTGTTTTTGATTATTTTATTTACGCAATATTTAATTGGTTAAGTCCTTTTATGACATTAATTGTTGCAGCATTTAGCATTAAAATTAAAAAATTGAAATAAAATTTTAGTTGATTTTTTTTTAATAATAAATCTTTACTTTTGATAATATCTACTTATGTCTAAAACAGGAAATAAAGTAATAAAAAAAAATAGATTCACATTTAGTAGAAGTCAACAGATAATGTTTGGCGTTTTTTTAATTTTATTTTCTATTATAGTTTTTTCTGCTTTATTTTCTTACTTTAATACTTGGAGAGCTGATCAATCTGAAATAGGAGATTTTTTTAACAAGGAGGCTGAAACTATTAATATTGCTAAAAAATTTGGTGCTCAAATAAGTGATATTTTGGTCAATAAAATGTTTGGCCTTTCATCGTTTATAATATCCTTTTTACTTTTTATTAGTGGTTTATCATATTTTGTTGGTGCAGATTCCACCAAATTATTAAACAAGTGGATATGGGGATTGGTCATCACCTTATGGTTTTCACTCTTTTTTGGATACTTTTTTACTAATCCAATTTTAGGGGGATTGATTGGATACGAAATGACAGATTTTATTGGTATTTACATAGGCGACATTGGTATTTTAACTCTACTAATATTTGGTTTAATTGGATTTTTAGTGTTAAGATTAAAATTAACGCCTGAATTAATCTATAACAGTATCAAAAAACATCTTGTATCTAATAAATCTTCTGAGATTAACAATGAAAAATCTTCAATTGATTTAAATCTTAGTAATGAAAATAAAAAGGAAAAAGTTCAAGAAAAAATTGAAAATAATATTAAGGTTAATAAGAATCTAAATCCAACAATAGAAAATTTTTCTTCAATTAAAAAAGACATTAAAGTTTCTGAAGAAAAATCAGAAGATATTAAAATTGAAATAAAAGAAAATAAGGAAGAAGAAGTTTTAGATGATGATTTAATAGCAAAAAATTTGGTTAAAAAGTATGGTGAATATGATCATACTCTCGAACTTAAAAACTTTCAACCACCATCTGTCGAGTTATTAAAAGATTACGACAATGAGGGTGTTATAACTATAAACGAGGAAGAACTTGAAGAGAATAAAGAAAAGATAATCGAAACCTTAGGAAACTATAAAATTGGAATTGCTCAAATCAAAGCTACTATTGGTCCAACGGTCACACTGTATGAAATAGTTCCTGAAGCTGGAATTAGAATTTCTAAGATCAAAAACCTAGAGGATGATATTGCCTTATCTCTATCTGCTTTGGGTATCAGAATTATTGCCCCAATTCCAGGTAAAGGAACGATTGGTATTGAAGTTCCAAATAAAAATTCGACTATAGTTTCAATGAAATCGGTGATTTCCTCAAAAAACTATCAAGATGCTGAAATGGAACTTCCTTTGGCACTAGGAAAAACCATAAGTAATGAAACTTATATTGTTGATTTAGCAAAAATGCCACATTTACTTATGGCTGGAGCAACTGGACAAGGAAAGTCTGTTGGATTAAACGCTGTATTAACTTCACTAATTTATAAGAAGCACCCATCAGAAGTAAAATTTGTTTTAGTTGATCCAAAAAAAGTTGAATTGACGCTTTTTAATAAAATAGAAAGACATTATTTGGCAAAACTCCCCGATACTGAAGAGGCAATTATTACTGATAACAAAGCAGTAATCAAAACTTTAAATTCACTCTGTATAGAAATGGATAACAGATATGAAATGTTAAAAAATGCTTTGTGTAGAAATATTAAGGAATACAACGCTAAGTTTAAACAAAGAAAATTAAATCCTGAATCAGGAAATATTTTTCTTCCTTATATAGTCTTAATAATTGATGAGTTTGCAGATTTAATTATGACAGCTGGCAAGGAAGTTGAAACCCCAATAGCTAGATTAGCTCAATTAGCGAGAGCTGTTGGAATACACCTTATTATAGCTACTCAAAGACCATCTGTAAATGTAATAACTGGAATTATTAAAGCAAATTTTCCTGCTAGAATAGCATTTAGAGTTACTTCTAAAATCGATTCAAGAACGATTTTAGACAGTGGAGGTGCAGATCAGTTAATTGGAAAAGGAGATATGTTGTATACACAAGGAAATGAACTAATTAGAATTCAATGTGCGTTTGTAGATACCCCAGAAATTCAAAAAATAACAGAGTTTATTGGGTCACAAAAAGCCTATGCAAGTGCACATGAACTTCCTGAATATATTGGAGAAGAAGGCTCCTCATCAATTGACAATAACATTGAGGATCGTGATGTATTATTTAAAGAAGCTGCTGAGGTGATTGTTATTGCCCAACAAGGTTCTGCATCGCTTTTACAAAGAAAAATGAAATTAGGATATAATAGAGCTGGAAGAATAATTGATCAATTAGAGGCTGCAGGTATTGTTGGTCCATTTGAAGGTAGCAGAGCTAGAGATGTTCTTATTTCTGATATGGCCTCACTTAATGCATTTTTAGAAAATGAAAAAAATAAATAATGAAAAATTATATTTTAATTTTTTTATTATTAATTTCTACAAAAATATTTTCTCAGAAAAATATTCAAGCAAACGAAATATTAAATAATGTTTCAATAAAAATTGATCAAGCTATAAACTACTCCTTTAATTTTTCTTATAAAATTAATCAAAACATAAACGAAGAATCTGATGGAAGTGTAATTATAAGTGAAGACAAATACTTTTTAGATTTTTTAGGAGTTAAACAAATTTGTGATTCAAATTTTTTATACACAATTGTTGCAGAAAATAAAGAAGTAATAATTTCAAAAATTTTAGAAGAAAACAAACAATCTATTAGCCCATCAAATATTCTTAAATTTTACAAGGAAGGATATGAAATTGCTATGGATGAGTTGAAGAGTGAATCAAATATGAAGGTTCAGTATTTAAAATTAATTCCCTTGGATGAAAATTCTGAAATAGACCACATACTATTGGGTATTAACAACAAAAATAATGATATCTATAAAGTAATTGAAAAAGGGAAAAACAACTCTACAACTATTTTAAGAATTGATAAAATCAATTACGATACAAGTATTGATAATACTATTTTTGTTTTCAATGAACTTGATTACAAAGGATACTACATAGAAAAAAATTAAGATGAAAATTATTGATAAATATATATTGACATCATATTTAAAGATATTTTTTAGTTTCTTTTTCATATTGATGTTTATTTTTATATTTCATCTGATTTGGATGTTTATTGATGATTTAGCAGGAAAGGAAATTGATTTTGAAATTATTTTTAAATTCCTTTTATACTACTCCCCAAAACTTCTACCACTTGTGATTCCGTTAACTGTTCTGTTGGCATCAATTATGACTTTTGGAAACCTTTCTGAAAATTATGAGCTGGCAGCTATAAAATCTTCTGGAATCTCATTATTTAAGTCCATGAGAAGTTTGATTGCATTTAACCTATTATTATCTGTAGGAATGTTTTTTGTAGCCAACTCACTGATTCCATATGCAGAGTTTAAATCTTATAACTTAAGAAAAAACTTAGCTAAACTAAAACCAGCTTTAGCCATCACTGAAGGTGTTTTTAATGATATTAATACAATGAATATCAAAGTTGCAAAAAAATATGGAGCTGAAAACAATCTTTTAAAAGATGTTATTATTCATAAAACTAACACTAATTCTAGAAACCTGATTGTTATTAAAGCTGAGGATGGAGAATTGGTAAATAGTGAGTCTGAAAATATATTACAATTGATTCTTAGAAATGGTAAGAGATATGAGGAGATAGAAAGTAACACCCCCACCAATAAAAGGTTTAAGCCTCACACCTACGTATCTTTTGACAAATACACTATGAACATTGATTTAAGAGATTTCAACCAAGTTGATTTTGAGGAGGAGAAGTATAATAATACTTATAGAATGCAAAATATTTCTCAACTAAATTTTAGTATTGATTCTTTGTCTAAAAAGTTAGATTTGAGATATGATAATTTTGGAAAAAGTTTTTATACTAGAACAGGCATCTCAAACTTTCAAAGAACCATTAGATGGGATAAGAAATTTACTGATGATGAGCTTTATGTAAATTACAGAAAACATTTGTCAGATTTTCCTAGAGATATTCAAATTTCTATTATCAATTCATCACTAAATAATATTACGGGACAAGTGCAAGTACTAACAAATCAAAAAAATACTTTCTTTATCAAGGAAAAGATAATTAATCTTCACAAATCAAATTTATTTGACAAATATTCATTTCCCTTAACATCCATAATATTGTTTTTTGTTGGTGCCCCGCTTGGTGCCCTAATTAGAAAAGGAGGTTTTGGTCTTCCAATGGTAGTGTCTTTAATACTGTTTTTAACTTATCATTTTGTTGGAACCTTTAGCAAAAATGCCGCGGAAGATGGAAGTATAGATGCAATTTTAGGTAGTTGGATTCCAAATATCATAATGTTTCCTTTAGGGATATATCTAATTTCTAGAGCATCTGCTGATAAAACAATTTTTAATCTTGATAGAATATTAAACCCTTTTAGAGCTGCTTTTAAAAAAATATTTTTTAAAAAATAACATAAAACGAATGTATCTTCGCCTAAAATATAAATAAATGTCAGACGTTAAGTTCAAACTTAATTCTATTGAAGAAGCCATTGAAGATGTCAAAAATGGAAAAGTAATTATTGTTGTTGATGATGAAAATAGAGAAAATGAGGGAGATTTCATTTGTGCAGCAGAAATAGCATCCCCGGAAATCATAAATTTTATGGCTAAACATGGAAGAGGCTTGATATGTATGCCAATTACAGACAATCGGTCAAAAGAATTAAACTTAAATCCAATGGTAGTTAATAATACGGACCCAATGGATACTGCTTTTACTGTTTCTGTAGACCTTAAAGGAAATGGAGTCACTTCAGGCATATCTGCCTCCGATAGATCAAAAACTATCAAAGCAATTGTTAATAATAATACAACTCCAAGTGATTTAGCTCGACCAGGACATATTTTTCCGTTAATTGCTAAGGATGGCGGAGTACTTCGTAGAACAGGTCACACAGAAGCTGCTATTGATTTTGCTAGATTAGCTGGTTTTTCACCTGCAGGGGTTATCTGCGAAATAATGACTGAGAATGGTTCAATGGCTAGAGTTCCAGATTTGGTTATAATGGCTGATAAACTGAACTTAAAAATAGTATCTATTGAAGATTTAGTAGCATTTAGAATGTCTCATGACAGTTTGATTACAAAAAGAGAAAGCTTTGTTTTTAATTCTAGATTTGGAGAATATATGTTATCTGCATTTCAACAGACAAACAACGAACAAATTCACCTTGCACTCTCCAAAGGAGATTGGAAGAAAGATGAGCCCGTGATGGTAAGAATAAATTCATCTATTACAAATAATGATTTAATAAATTCATTAACACTTTCTAAAAACAATAAACTTGATAATATCTTCGAAAAAATAAACTCCAACGGCAAAGGAGTGGTTGTTTTTATTAATCAATCTCAAAGTTCAAAAAATATGCTTCAAAGACTTAAGGAACTGAAATCCATACAAAACAAGGGAGAAGTAAATACCCCTTCGCAAGTCATGGATGAAAAAGATTTTGGTATCGGTGCACAAATTTTACACAACTTAAATATCAATAAAATTGAACTGTTAACTAATAGTACACAAATTAAAAGAGTTGGAATGATTGGCTATGGTCTTGAAATAGTAAAATACATTAAGTATTAAAAAAACCAGAGCTTAATTGACATTATAACAACCATTATTATTAAAAAAGTTTTAATAGTATTTTCTCCTTTTTTAACTGACCACCTACTAGATGTCCATCCACCAATAAAATTTCCTGTAGCTAAAAAAAGACCATAAGTCCAATTAACCTTTTCAGCTAAAGCAAAAGTTATTAATGCCCCTGTTGTATATATTAGAACTATTACAACCTTTGTAGCGTTCACCTTTACTAAATTTAGTCTGTTGTAATAATGTAAAAAAAGCATAATGACAAAACCTATTCCAGCATTAATAAAACCTCCATATATACCAATAAAAAAAAAGGCTAATACAGAAACAAAAAGATGCTTTCCTGATAATCTTTCCAAAACATCAGAGTAACTTATTTTAGGCTTAAATACAATTAATAAAACCACTAATATCATAATAACAGCAAGTATTTTATTAAATAACTCACCCTTGATATCAATTGCTATTTGAGCTCCAATTAAAGCTCCAAGAAGTCCTGATATTCCTAAGTATACATTAAACGGAAAATTAGACACTCCTTTACTTTTGAACCCAGCAGAAGCAGAAAAAGTAGACATAAATATAGCCACCCTATTTGTTCCGTTTGCAACTGCAGCTGGTAAACCCATAAAGATTAAAAGAGGCAAAGTTAATAGCGACCCCCCTCCTGCCATTGTATTCATAAAACCTGCAATAAATCCAACAAGAATTAAAAGAGGATATTCCCACATAAATTCATTAATGATTGCCATATTTCAAAGTTAGTAAAAAGGAGGTAACATAATTTTACAAATAAAATTGGTACAAAATAAAAAGGAGGTTATATTTGCATCCCATTGGAGAAATGGCAGAGTGGTCGAATGCGGCAGTCTTGAAAACTGTTGAGGGTCACACCTCCGGGGGTTCGAATCCCTCTTTCTCCGCTTAGTAAAACCCTAACTACTTTATAAACAAGTGATTAGGGTTTTTCTTTTTAAAACTTGTACGATTATTGTACGGCCAGCACTACTAAAAACCCAAAAAATCTCAATAGTAATTTTTAATTAGTTCTACCCTACTTAAAAAACATTTGTTTTCTTTTGACGGAAAGTGTTTGTAAAATATAGGGTTATGAGAATAGTCTAAGTATCTAATCAAAAAAACTCTTATCGATCAAATAAAAACATAACGGTGTTATAATTTTCAAATTATACCAATATTTTTTACTGAGGGCAAGAAGGAACATCAATTTCGCTGTATAAATTTGGGTCATGGTTTGGATCTTCAACCGTATTAGCGGCCATTGAAACTTTAACAATTTTATCACTTGTAGAAAAACAAAGTTGATGAAAGTTGTCGTTGTCATTTATATCAGCTATTGAAATAGGTACATGCGGTGTTAGAACTCCAGAACTTTCAGAATAGCCAACATAGTACTTAAATAAGTCAGATTCTTTATCACCACTTATATATGGCGTAACGCCACCATTCCAAGCAACTTGAATCGTTTGTGTTCCTGAATTACATTCATTCAGATTACCATCAATTCTTTGGGCAAAGAATAAACTTGGCCCATCAGCAAGAGGAATAACATTCTTGGTAGTGATTCCATTTAGGTTTATGATTGCTGAACAAGCAGACTCGCCAGATAAAGTATCAGTTGTAAATAAATCTCCTACGACTCTAACTTCAACAGGTGGATTGGTAACAGCGGTACCAAATTCACCAAACAGAAGCACAGTTCGATTTTCTCCGTTATCATTAGCTGGGGCCAAAGAAACACAAACAGGGGTGTGTATGTTTCCAATGTTATCTACAACTTCAAAATCATTTTCCGATAAGCTAGATGCATCTATTGGGAATTTAAAATTAACAGGCATACCATCTAACAGACTTCCTGGTTGATTACACAATAGACTTGGTAATTCATTATCAAGTCCAAAAAAAGCCGACACAAGAGGATCTTGTATTTTAACAAACACAGCAGTCACTGTCTTTGCTTTATCAATTGTAATCTCTTTTGGATTTTCTGATCCTGTAAGATCTCCAGTCCATTCTACAAAAAACCATTCTCCTTCCTGAACAGCTGTAAGCTCTACTACAGTACCACTATTATAATCAGTAGCTGCTCCTACTTTAATTACTTTTTCTGTTACACTTCCTTCTCCTTCAACATTAATCGTTAGAGCATATTTCTTTTTTACAAAGTTTGCTACTACTGCTTTATCACTATCCATAGTTACAGTAGTACTTGGTGAGGAACCACTTGCTGATCCTGACCAACTTTGAAAAACATACTCCGATGATGGAGTAGCTGTAACTGTAGCCACATCACCAGAGTCATACTGCTGTGAAGATGGAGAAACAGAACCTCCCTCTGCTGGATTAGCAGTTGCTGTTAAAGTATAAATCACTGGATCCTCACTACATGAAAAAAAGAGGATAACTGTTAATAATTTAAATAGATTTCTCATGTTTGATTTAAGTTTTAAATCAAAATTCAACCAAGTTTATAATCTTGAGTTTAAAAAATTGTTGAAGCTGAGAAAATACACTCTGAATAGTACATTTTAAAGACTTAAACGACTTAAACACTTAAAAGTGTTTTGTAACCTGTTAATAGTATTAATGATACAAATTCACGCTTAAAAAAGCAAGATAGATGATAGTATCAATTTGAGATAAGCTTGCATCAGCAGTATCATTATTTTTAGCTGTATTTATAACATTACTATTTAATAAATGAAAAAATGGGTTGTATTGTCAACCCCAATAACTAAAAAACCAAGTAATGAAAAAAAATATTTTAATTATTATTCATATTCATTGTCTAATTACTTCAAAGAAAACCTCCCGACTTGAAAATCCAGAAAATATTCCTAATCCATTATTTATATTGGTGAATGGTTCATTTAAATCTCTTGAATCTTGAGTGGATGTTTCATAAAGCAAAGCGTATTCTTCATTGACATGATAAATTGTAGCCTTATGAGTACCGTACTGAGTGTAATGAATCAATGGCCTTAATTCTATAAAATTTTCTTGGGTAGGTGAAGTTGTAAATTCAAAATTAATTCCTAAGCCACCTAAAACATCTGTTGGATCTATAGACTGAGGATTGTTTTCAATATTTTCAATTAAAAGATAATAATAACTCCCGTCCGAATTATCCCATGTTATATTTATAGTTTTTTGAAAAGTTTCTCTAAAATTTCTTAGATCTGATAAAGAATTTATTGCAGGTATATAGATTGACTTTGGCGAAAGGTCAATTCCCTCTGGTTTTTTCGGAATTGTTGTTGTTGATGATATTATTCTATTCTCATACTCAAAACTTAGAAAATATTCTTCTCCAACATTTACTGAAAAATCATTACCATCATAAAGATATCTTCCGGGCTGATCTTTTACAGGAAATAAAATATAATTCTGAGCATTTCCATTAATTGTAATAATTGCATCACTTATGAAATTTGAATCAGTGTCACTTTCTTTATTAAAGGGCACTGTTTTTTTTAGATAAATATCATCAACAGGTTCACCCTCATATATAAAGGCTTCAACAACTGGTTTGACCTCATACTGATTAAAATCTGGTATATCTTCACAAGATAAGTTGGTGAAGACACAAATGACAAAAATAATTTTAATTAATTTTTTCATAGTAGTTTATTTTAAAATGATATATTAAAAAATATGCTAGGCGTGAAACCTATATAGTTAACATTTGTTTCCGTTACTTCATTATCTAAAACCTGAAACTCTTTGTACCAGGTGTTTGCTTTGTTGTAAAAATTAAAAATAGATACACCTATGTCAGATTTTACATTTCCAATATTTAAGTTATAATTAGCACTTAAATCTAGACGATGATAAGGATCAAGTCTAAGACCATTCTTATCTCCGATACTCACATACTCTGTTACTGTACCATCTAAAAGAGTAATGGTATATGTCCCATTAGGTGCAGTGTATGGTTTTCCACTACCATAAACCCAAGTTGCCCCTAAATCCCATCGACCTGCCTTAAGCATATTAACAATTTTAAATTCGTGACGTTGATCATTTAATGAATAAAAAGAGTTGTTGTTTAAATCTGGAAATGTATGTGCTACTTCACTTAATGTATATCCTAACCAACCTGTATATTTGCCCACTTTTTTTTGTATTAATACATCAAAACCTCTTGATATGCCGGTTCCCTCAAAAAATAGTTGATCATTAGGGTCACTCCCTAGTGCAGACTGAAAACGAAGTGAAAATTCTGTAAGACCATCCATTTCTTTTTCAAAAAACTCCAAATCAAACAACCAGTTATCTACTTCATAGCTTGTTCCTAATATAAAATGTTTTGAAAAGCTTATTGGACTATTACCTTTATTAGCTAATAGCCAAAAATCTCTACTGCCTTGAGTAACATCTTCTCTAACAATTCTATTTACAAATTGATAATATTTTCCCCAAGCTCCTTTGAGTTTTATTTTATCGTTTAATTGATATGACAATGAGAGTCTAGGTTCATAATAGAGATCATCTGTCACATCAAAATGAGTAACTCGAATACCCGCAACTAGGTTTAAGTTTTCAGCTGGATTCCATTTGTCTTGTAAATACAATGTTTTTAATAATCCTTCATCATTTTGATCTATTACGGTTATTGAATCATTAATACTATAATTATAATCAACTTCGTTTTTAGTTATTTGACTACCAAATTCCAAACTGTGTTTAGAATTTATTTTATACTCATTATGTATTTTAAATGTATAATCTCTTAGGTTATTGTCTTCAATCAAGCTGCTTTTATTGGTATTTGTTGAATCAGCTAATTGTATACTTATATCATTTATTCTTTTTCTTTGACTAAAATAATTAGAATAAGTGCCCACAACATTTGTATAAAGTTTATCATTCCATTGTCTAGCCCATCTAATGCTAGTTCCCCAGTTTCCCCAATTCAACAAATCTTCAATGTCTACATTTATAATTCTTTCCTCATTACCAGATCCGAAAGTAGTTTGATTTTCTCTTGAACTGTCTAGATTATCTTCGCCATTGTAAACTGAAACTGAAATAATATCTTTTTCCGAAGGTTTATAACTAAACTTTGTATTTAAATCATAAAAGTAAAAGGAGGGTATCACCGGGGATTGTTGAGAGCCCCTAAAGTTAGATTGATTATTACTATTAGTTGAATTATTATCGCTATATAAATCAAAAATACTATTAAACAATGCAGTTTTGAGAATATCACTAGACCTTCTGCCAGCCATTAATAAATTTGCATTTTTTCCAATTGGAATCTCAATAGTTGCATTTGTGCTAACTAAACTTACACCTGCAGATAAACTTAATCTGTTACTATTACCTGTTTTTCCTGTTAAATCCATCACACTTGAAATTCTTCCACCATATTCAGCCGGGAAACCACCTTTAAACATCTGAATATCCTTTATAGCACCACTATTAAATGCACTAAAAAAGCCATAGAAGTGATCAACGTGATATACTGTAAAACCATCAAGAAGGACTAAGTTTTGATCTGGTGTACCACCTCTTACATACAAGCCAGAGGATGATTCATTTGTACCACTCACTCCTGGAAGCAATTGAATAGATCTAAAAATATCTTTTTCTCCCAAATTAGGAATTGAAGCCAATTTTTTTGGGGATAATGATATCTGGCTTACATTTTCATTCATTTTGATAATTTGCCCAGAATCGTTAGTAACAACTACCTCATCTAATTGGTTGTCATCGGGGACCAGTTGTATTATTATTTTCTCTTTAACAATTTCTGCAGTAAGGATTATATTTGCAATTTTATAACCTAAATATTGCACCTGTATAGTTGAGTTTTCTGATGGAACATTAAATAGAGTGAAAAAACCATCTTCATTTGTTGTTGTACCAATATTTGTATCCTTCACATAAACATTTGCAAAAGGTAATGTTTCACCACTTTCCTTGTCCTTTACAACTCCACTAATAGTAATTTGGTCATTGTCAATTATATTGTTTAATAGATCTGAAGATGAATTAAATTCTGAATAAATAGCATAACTCCTTCCTATTGAAACATTAATGAAAAAAAATATAATTAAGACTGTTCTAAACATATTTTAGTAATTAGATGCTTAAAAATCTTAAGAATATGGAGGTTAATTTTATCTATTTTACTGAAACTGACAAAATTTACATTGAAATGTACATTTCAGAATATTAATCAATTTTAATTGTATTGATTAAATATTTGAGAAAATTGAGATTGTCGTTAGTTTTAGTTTACTAACCAATTTTTAAAATCTCTTGATTTTGCTTTACTGATTATAATTTTTTCTTCTGGTTTAGGTGAAATGTTTACAATCAATCGTCCATTAAAATACATAGCAATATTGTCAATTGCACTTTTTCTTACAATGAATTGTCGGTTAGCTCTGTAGAATTTTAAGGATGAAACTTCATTTTGTATCTTATCCAAGGTATCTTCAATTATATATTTTTTATTAGAACTAGTACAAGCATAAGTGATCTGGTTAGATTTATTGAACCAACAAATATCATCAACTGGAAGTGGAATAAGTTTATCTTGGCTGTAAACTAAATATGATTTTCTTTTATTAGTAATTGTTTTAGAGCCTACAATCTCCAATAAATATTGTAAACTTTCTACACTTAAAGGCTTTGAACCTGTTTGGGTAATAGTTTTTAATTTCTTTAAGGATTGTTTGATTTTTGTTTTATCAAAAGGTTTCAAAATATAATCAACACCGTTTACTTTAAAAGCGTCCAATGCGTATTTATCATAGGCTGTAACAAAAATAATTGGGGTATTAGATTCAATTTGATTGAAAATCTCAAAAGAGAGTCCATCTGTTAAATTTATATCCATAAATAAAAGATCACAACTGGATTGATTTACTCTTAACCATTCTATAGAACTTTTAACACTAGAAAGAATCTTTATTACAGAGATTGACGAGTCAATTTCTATTAAAATTAATTTAAGATTTTCTGCTATTTTAGGTTCATCTTCAATAATTACTATTTTCATTAAAGAGCTAATTTAAATTAAAGGTAATTTAACAATAAAGTGTGTTTTAGTTTTTTGAATATTAATTTCTTTACCAAGGAGAATTTTATATCTCTCATTTAGGTTAGATAAACCAATACTGTTTGACTTAATAATTCTATTTTTTTTATTTAAATTATTTTCAAAAACTAATACGTTTTTATCTTGTTTCAATCTTATACATATAGGTTTTTCTAAAGATATCTCATTATGTTTGATTACGTTTTCTAGAAGAGGCTGTAACGACATACTAATTATTTTTGCTTGTTTGTTAGATGTGTCAATTTGAACTGATATACTGTCCTCGAATCTAATTTTATGTAACTCTAAATATGAGTTAAACAATTCCAACTCATCTGTTAAATCAACTATTTGTTCATTAGAATTATTAAGAGTATAACGAAAAATATAAGATAAGTTGGACAGGTGTCTTTTAGCCTTTTTTTTATTAACATCAATTAGGGCTGATAAATTTGCAAATGAGTTAAAGAGAAAATGAGGATTAATTTGATTTTTAAGGTTTTCTAATTTTGAATTTAAATAAGACGATTTTAATTTTTCATTCTCTAGTTCTTTAAGTTTATTCTGCTTATTAAGTATTAACAGTCTTGAAGTTAAATACATTAAAACTGCTGATAATAAAAACCTAATTAGATAAGTTCTATAAAAAAGTTTTTTATTTGAAACGTTGTCAAAAATTATCTCTTGAGTGATTGAAATTATGAGCCAAGATGCTAGAGTGAAAAGAATAAATAATATTAAACTTTTAAGATTATTAAACTTTTTATAGGAAAAAGCTTGAATTTTTTTAAAAAATATAACTCCAATTAAATAACAAAAGATTATTTGAAATTGTACTTGAAAAAGTAATTCATATAAATCAAAATTCCAATTACTTTCAAAAGCAGTTATTTCACCAAAAATCCTAAGTAATTTATGTATGTTAAATAATAATGATATGAAAATTGATACATAAAGAATTGATATATTTTCTCGATTATTTGAGTACATATAATAAATAATGATTTATTTAATTTAAGAAATAAAGCTGGTTAGTTCAATTTAAAACGCACCCGGATCAATCAAAAACAATATTAGTTCTAATCCTATTCCTCCTCTGCTTTTGATAATTTTTATAGGCTTTAAATTGTTCTTTGTTCAATAACATTTTGATTTCATCATCTTTTTCATTTTGTAATTTTTGTAAAATTTTAAACTTAGTAAACCTTTGTTTATCACTATTTTTTAAATCAAATAGTTTCTGTTGATATATCTGGTTTATTTCTTTGAATTTAGTCTTTTGATAATCATTTAAACCTAATGATTCAATTTGATTTTCAATTGCAGTCTTAGCCTCCTCACTATCAAATTCAGTGATTTGTGAAGAAACTGTAAAAGAAATCAGAAATAAAAATATACTATAAATTGTCTTCATACTAAAAATGTTTATTGTTCTTAAACAAAAAGAAAAAACAATATTTAAAAATGATATTTAAAAAAATCGAAGTATATAAATTACAACTTCAAACATCTTTTTTTGGCTTTGAATTGAATAGTTAATCTTTTTTTAATTCTTAAATTTTAACCTCTTTCTCCGCAAAAGCCCTTGTAAGTCATTGATTTACAGGGGCTTTTAATTTTGGTTGCCTGAATCTTGCCTTTACTGCTTTTAACTATCGCTAAGTTATAACAAAAACCCAAAAAATCTCAATAGTATTTTTTAATTAGTACTACCCTACTCAAATAATATCGGTTTTCTTTTGGCGGGAGGTGTTTATATAATGATGTGGTTGAGATATGTTATTTTTTAATTCAAAGATAAAGTAAATAATTTTTCTTTGAAGATTATTTATCGGAGTTGATCAGTATTATTTCTTCTTGTCTACCATTTATATATTTAAATCCATTTTCTTCATATAAACCGGCCTCCTCTAACATTATTCTAACTTCTTTGTTCCAATTCTTAATAAATGATTTATTGTTTA
>CALKEO010000009.1 GCA_938088195.1 uncultured Flavobacteriaceae bacterium
GTGCATTATCATGTTTCATAACACCTGGAATATCATGAAATCTAGCAATACGACCGCATCCAATTTGACCAATATTTATTTTACTATTAGCATGAGTGTTTGTTAATAAACCAGAGGGAATAATTGTTGGGACAACAAAAGTTGATGCACTAGCTAAATATGTTTTTTTTAAAAACTTTCTTCTTTTCATAAGTTAAAAAAACTGTTAATCATCATTTTTTATATCCAAAACCCAAAGAATTCCTCCTTTCAAATGATTTCTAAAAATTGGATCATCATAAGTCTCTGAATCATGTCCTAGTGCCGTATACCATTGCTTAGCGCCTTCAAATTCATTAGACCAACAAATAGGAAAGTAATTTCCGAAAATATCATTGGGATAATCAACTTTTTTATCATCCTCTATAGTTCTTAAATCAGATGCTAACAACACATTTATTTTAGGATTCAAATTATTAAAAAAATAACATTCATCTTTTACTTTCCATATTTTATCTAAAAAATAAGTTGAAGGATGATTTTTATCCAACACAACTACATTAAAGTTTTGGTGAGGTGCATGACGAACAAACTTTCCTCCAACTAATTCCCAATACCATGGCCATTTTCTCTCTACAGCACTAGATGAGTGAATAGCAATAAAACCACCACCATTTTTAATAAAATTTTGAAAAGCTAATTTTTGATCCTCATTGTCAAATATTTCGTTATTTGCGTTCGAGAAAATTATCGCATCAAAGTTTTTTAATGATTTTTCATTAAAAATTGAAGCATCCTCGCTGTGTTCAGACTTTATATTTTGGGAACTACAAATTTCTTTTAAAGCTTTCACACTGTTGGCAATATTTTTATGAACATAACCTTTCTTTCCATCAAGCATCAAACCATTTTTTGTAAAAATTAAAATTTGATTATTTTTAGTTATTGAATCATGGATAGAAAGATTATTTGCTTGCACATTTAACAAAGAAAAAGAGAAAACAAGTGCAATTATTATAATTTTTTTCATCAAACTTTATTTTTTTTTAAAACGAGTAATCTAAAATCAATTGAATTTTTTCCAACTTTTTTTGAAGTTTTAAGTTTTAAAACTGAGGGGCCTTTTTTAAAGTCTATGTCCCCAATAGTTACTTTCCTAAATTCTTTAGTGTAGGACTCAATTCTCTTAACAATATCTTTATCAGAACCCTCTAAAATTGGGTCATGATAGGTTTTAAGTTCTTTATAAATTATTTGATCATTGTATTCAATGGCAATTTCAGTACCTACACTATTTTCGGCAAGAGTGTAATATAATTCTACAGTACTTTTTCCTGAACTTAACACATCAACATCCCAATATATGTAATCATCTTTATTTTCCCAATTATCTATAAACGAACAATTTGCATGAATAGAGGACCTTTTTAAGGCTCCAGTTATCTCAGCATCTCTTGCTGGAAGATGGGTGTTAACAGAATTTAATTCGTTGACAGTAAATCTTCTTCTTTTTATTGATTGTTTATATTTATTAACTACTGTGTTTTTCCATATATTTTTAGCTTTTTTCAGTTCGTTATAGTCACTTGAAAATTTATCATTTACAGGACGTTCTTGTCGGTGATCAAGTGTTAAATCAAATAAATTGTTTTCATTGTCCAAAATAAACCTATTATTTCTAATACTAATTTTGTTATTCCAATATGAAAAAATTTTTCTCTGATTATTTATCAAATTTTGATTATCTAAATATTTTTTAAAACTTATTCCATCGAAATCAATATCAGAATTATTATTGGTTAGATCTATTAAGGAAGGAAAAATATCCAAAACACTTGAAACTTGATTTATCCTTATTCCAGAGTTAATTTTTTTAGGCCATTGAATGAAAAAAGGGACCCTAACCCCACCCTCGTTAGTACTGCCTTTTTTTTCTTTTAAATCATTATTCCATCGGTTACCATTAGGGCCATTGTCACTAAAATAAATAATGATAGTATTGTCATACAACTTATATTTTTTGAGTGAATCTATTACTTTCCCAACATTATAATCTAAGTTTTCTACCATGGCTAGAGCAGCCTCTGTTTTTTTGATATTTTCTTTGTCAGAATACCTTCCTTTTAAAACTATGTTTTTATCTTTTAAATAATGTTCCGGAACCTGCATTGGTGAATGAGGAGTATTGTATGATACATAAGTAAAAAATGGTTTTTCTGAATTTTTAATAAATGATATAGCTTTATTGGTAATATCATCAGAAATATATCCTTTTCCTCTTGTTATCTCTCCATTATTTTCTATTATAGGATCATAATAATTCCCCCAGTGACCAGATGTAAATCCATAAAATTCATCAAATCCACGAGAATTTGGATGATATGGGGGCTGTGAACCGTTATGCCATTTTCCAAAAACACCTGTTTTGTAGTCTTTTTCTTTAAAATATTCAGAGATTAAACTTTGATCAAGATTCATTCTTTCATATCCTCTAGTAACTCCATTCACGCCTGATTTTACAAAAAATTTTCCTGTTAAAAGCTCAGCTCTAGTTGGAGCGCAAACAGGGCTTACATAAAACCTGTCAAATGCTGCACCGTTTTTTGCAATTCCATCAATATTTGGAGTACTTAAATTTATATTTCCATTAAAACTTAAATCACCCCAGCCTTGATCATCGCTTAAAAAAATTAAAATATTTGGTTTATTCTGATCCTTATTGCTACATCCAAATAAACATATTATAAAAAAAAACTTTATAAAATTATTAAAACACATATAAATTAAAGCTAATTGTTAAAAATAAAAAAAATCTGAATAAAATCAGATAGTAATTTTCTTTAAAAACTCAACCATATCATCAGGAGAATTTATAAAAAAATCAGTATTAAGACTTTTCTTACCTACTTTTATTGAAATGGAATTTGAAGGGAGGTTTTTGAACATGTAATCGTCAGAAATATCATCACCGGCACATAAAATAAAATCAAAATTGTATTTGCCTAATATGTCATTTATAGCATTTCCTTTATTAACATCTGAATTTGTAATTTCAAAGGCCTTATTACCATCAATCACTGTTAAATTTTCAGAAATTAAACTATTAATAACTGTTTTAATCTCAACAACTCTGTTTTTGGCTAATTCGGGGTCTGTTTTTCTATAATGCCAAACCAGACAATTAGTTTTTTCTTCGGTAAATGTTCCTGGAGTTCTATCGGAAAAATCATTAAAAATTGGTAAAAAATCATTTTTCCATTTACTTTTAACATAAATATTTTTAGTCCATTTTTTTCCAGGTATTTTTTTGAAATGTCCATGTTCAGCAAATAATATAATTTTTAAATTTCCAAACCATTTTGTTAAAAAATCTCTATCTCTTCCACTTATAATAACCAACATAGTATTATCAATTTTTATTAATCTTTCTAAAACATTTAAAAGATTTTTAGTAGGTTTAGCAGACTCAGGTTTATCATGAAAATTAGCTAATGTACCATCATAATCTAGAAAAAAAACTTTCTTTTTTGCATTTGTAAATTGATTTTTAATTTTTGAAAATCGTACAGGCCCTATTTTTTTACTTGAACTTATATTTTTTTCATCCGATTTAATTTTTAAAGCTTTATAAAACTCACTTGCCCAATGCTTAACATCATACCTTATCAATCTGTTTTGCATAGTTGTATTTCTTCTTTTTTGTTCATCTAGGGGCATATTAATTGCTTTATAAATACTATCTGCCATGGAATTTAAATCAAAAGGATTCACTGTTACTGCATCGAATAATTCTTTTGCAGCTCCAGCCATTTCACTGAGAATCAATACTCCATCCTTTTTTATTCTGGTAGCAACAAATTCTTTAGCGACCAAATTCATTCCGTCTCTAACTGGTGTAATCATAGCTATATCAGATGTCATATATAAATCTATTAAATCATCAAACTGCATTTCTCTGTAGTAATACCAAATTGGA
This sequence comes from uncultured Flavobacteriaceae bacterium, assembly GCA_938088195.1. Taxonomy (GTDB): domain Bacteria; phylum Bacteroidota; class Bacteroidia; order Flavobacteriales; family Flavobacteriaceae; genus MAG-121220-bin8. The sequence continues at coordinate 3,956 of CALKEO010000009.1, forward strand.
GTCCAGTTTACGGTAGCATATTTTCCATTCACTCTACCGACTAACTCATCAGTAGTTTTTTTAAGACGTTTATATTGAGGGACATCAGAACGAGAGGGAACAGTTAACATTATTAGTCTAACTTTTTCTAAATATTGAGGATATTTATTTAAAAAAATCTCGAAAGCTTTAATTCTATTTATCACCCCTTTAGTGTAATCTAGTCTATCTATTGACAAAATTAATTTACTTTTTTCAGTCGATTTCTTATGAAAATCCAGTTGTTTTTTTAACTCAGATTTTTGAGATTTATTTTGACTTATATGAAATTTAGCCGCATCATGAAATTTATTAAAATCAATACCCATTGGAAAAGTATTAACAACAATTTCTCTAGAACCGAAACTAACCCTGTTAAAAGTTACTTCATGCATAAGTATTCTTTTTACAGAACTTAAAAAATGTCTTTGATAGTCAAAAGTGTGAAAACCAATTAAATCTGCTCCAAGCATTCCTTCTAAAAGTCTGGTTCTCCAAGGAAATATTCTAAATATTTCAAAAGATGGAAAAGGAATATGAAGAAAAAAACCTATTGTTAAATCTGGTCTTTTATCCTTTATCATTTTGGGTAATAATAAAAGTTGATAATCATGAACCCAAACGGTACCACCATAATCAACTTTTTCAATTATAGATTCACTAAATTTTTTATTAATCTTTATATATGAATTCCAGCTTGCGTTATCAAATTTTGAAAATTCAATAAAATAATGAAAAAGAGGCCAAATACATTTGTTAGACATCCCATAATAAAATTCATTTATTTCTTTAGAACTAAGTTTTATTTGGCAAAGGTTTAGTTCATCTAAAGAATTATCTATAATAATATTTTGTTTATCACTTATTTCGTCACATGCAATTCCTGACCAGCCAATCCATAACGAATCTGTATTTTTATGAATTGATTTAACTCCAGTGGCAAGACCACCAGTTGAGGGTCGAAAAACAAAATCACTTTCTCTCCTTGTAACTTGAACGGGTAACCTATTGGAAACAATGATATTTTTACTCATTATGTTTTAAATTAAACTTCATTGCAGTATTTATTAATGCAAGATGTGAATACGCTTGAGGAAAGTTTCCTAATAATCTTTTGGATTTAAAATCAATATCCTCGCTAAAAAGCTGTAAGTGATTCCCATAATTAAGTAACTTATCAAACATTATTTTTGCCTTATTTTCTTCACCAATTTTAAAAAGACTATCAATTAGCCAAAAAGAACATACTGTAAATGAAGATGATGGAGAACCAAAATCATCATCATTTTTATATCTAAACATTAATCCATTTACTAATAATTCTTTTTCGATGACCTTCACTGTTTTAATATACTTAGGGCTTTTAGGGCTTATAAAACCATAAGTTTCCATTAATAAAACCGATGCATCGAGATAATTTGAATTATAAGATTGAGTAAATGCTCCTACTTTTTTATTCCAAGCATTTTTCATAATATCATCAAATATTTTATCCCTAAGAGGTCTCCACTTTCTTGCTGAAATTCCATTTTGTATTATCTCAGAAACTTTAATGGCTCTATCAATTGCAACCCAACACAACACCTTAGAAAAGGTAAAATGTTTATCTTCATTTCTAAATTCCCAAATACCTTTATCAGGTAAACTCCAATTATTTTCAACAACCCAAACAATGGACTTTACAATTGACCAAAGCTCCTCATTCTTATCATTATCCTGATTAAATTTTAATATTTGATAGTGTATGGCATCCATTAAAATGCCATAAATGTCATTTTGTTTTTGGATAAAAGCAGCATTACCAATCCTAACTGGAGATGAGTTCTTATATCCTTTAAAATAATCCAAAGTCTTTTCAGCTAAATTCTTATTACCATCAATTCCATACATTATCTGTAACTTCTCGTTTTTATCAGGAATTAAATTCAAAATATAGTTAATGAAGTTTTTAACAATTTTCTGATGTCCAAGTTTTGTAAAAACCTTGATTACCATTGAGGCGTCTCGAATCCAACAAAATCTATAATCCCAATTTCTTTCCTCACCTATTGTTTCAGGTAATGAAGTAGTTGCTGCTGCTAAAACAGCTCCTGTTTTTTCAAAAGTTAATAACTTTAATGTAATTGCACTTCTTATTATTTGATCATTATATAATTCAAATGATGGGGTTTTAGCACACCAATTTCTCCAATATACTTTTGTTTTTTCAAATTCAAATAAAGAGTTTTCAATATTGAAAGAGTTGATTTTTTCATAATATGTTATGGAAACAAAATGATCCTTTTCTAAAACTAACTCTTCATTATTTAAAAATTTTGATTTATCAAAATCCGTATATAAATACAGTGTGTCATGATTTTCATAATCAACAACACTTACAATAAAATCATCTTTAATAAAATTACTTGTTTCTCCATTAGAATATTCTAATCTAGGGTCATATAAAATATTAAATTTTGGTTTTCCTTTAATTAATTTGAAAAATCGAATTATTTCAGGTGGTGAATAATAAACACCACTCTCCTTTTGATATCTTGGCATGAAATCAAGAACTTCAAATTCATTAGTTTTGTTTGAGAAATTTGTTATTAAAATTGAAGTTTTGTTACAGTAATTTTGATTTAAAGCATAAGAGGGGTCACACAAAATCTTAAAACTTCCTCCAATATCATTATCTAAAATATTAGCAAAAATTGATGGAGAATCAAATTGAGGCAAACAACACCAATCAATTGAAGAATCAGCATTTATTAAGGCAGCAGATTTACAGTTACCAATAATTCCATAGTTAAGATTTTCATTATTTAAAATATCATTTGGATTCATTAACAAGTTTTTTCTCAGCGTTAAAAACTTGTTTTCTCAATCCTGAAGATGAAAATCTATGTTCTCTTTTATTATAATATATTTTAATACCTTTCTTTTTGCAATATTTTTTTCCGGTAAAATCTATTTTCTTATACTCTTCCCCAATAATTCTTACATCAATTTTAAATGATGATAAAATATCTAAAAGATCTTGTTCTGTAACATATGGGACAATATCATCTATAAATTTGCACGACCTTATTTGTATTATTCTTTCAACTACGGACTGGACTGGTTTGTTCTTTTCAGGTCTGTCAATAGTTGGATCAATTTGAAATCCTACTATTAAAAACTCACACTGTGATTTTGCTTCCTCTAACATTTTAATATGACCAGCATGGAATAAATCAAAACAACTAAAAGTAATACCAATTTTCATAATCAATGTAATTTTAATAAATAAAATTAATTTATTTTAAAAAAAATCATTAAATAAATAAAATTTAATAAGTTGATAATTATGTTTGTTAAAAATTATAAATTAAATATTTTTATAGCCATATAATTATCAAATAAAAATTATTAAATATTTTTTTTT
>CALKEO010000010.1 GCA_938088195.1 uncultured Flavobacteriaceae bacterium
AAATTAGATTGGGCTATGGGAGAGTTATTAGCCTATGGTTCTCTTTTGGACGAGGGTTATAACGTTAGAATTTCCGGGCAAGATGTTGAAAGAGGAACCTTTTCACATAGACATGCTGTTTTGAAAGCGGAAGATTCTGAAGAGGAAGTAATTCTTTTGAATAACATAAGTAAAGATCAAGGGAATTTTAATATTTATAATTCTTCTCTTTCAGAGTATGGTGTTATGGGTTATGAATATGGCTATGCTTTAACTAGTCCAAATACACTTTGTATTTGGGAAGCACAATTTGGAGATTTCAGTAATGGTGCTCAAATAATGATTGATCAATATTTGTCAGCTGCTGAAGACAAATGGAAATTACAAAATGGATTAGTTTTATTATTACCTCATGGGTACGAGGGACAAGGAGCTGAACATTCTTCAGGAAGAATGGAAAGATATTTACAGCTGTGCGCTAAGGATAATATGTATGTGGCAAATTGTACTACACCTTCAAATATGTTTCACGTTTTAAGAAGACAAATGGTAACTACTTTCAGAAAACCACTTATTATATTTACTCCAAAAAGTTTACTTAGACATCCTAAAGCAGTTTCAGAAATTGACGAATTTAGTGAAGGAAAATTCATGCCTTTAATTGATCAAAATTTATTTAGTTCTGATAAAATTGAAAAAGTAGTTTTTTGTTCTGGTAAATTTTATTTTGATTTATTATCTCATTTAGAAATTAAAGGAATTAATAATGTTGCCTTAATTAGGTTAGAGCAATTATTCCCTCTTCCATTAAAAGAAATTGATGCAATTATTAAAAAGTACTCTAAAGCAAAAGATATAGTTTGGGCTCAGGAAGAACCTAGAAATATGGGCGCTTGGAGTCATTTATTATTACATTTGCCTCAAGCTATGAACTTTAGAGTTGCATCAAGAAGATTCTATGGATCCCCTGCGTCAGGGAGCAGTACAAGATCAGCTAAAAGACATCAACAAGTCATTGAATATGTTTTTGATGAAACTAAAAATAATATGAGTTAAATTAGAACTATGATTTTAGAAATGAAAGTTCCATCACCTGGTGAATCAATTTCAGAAGTTGAAATTGCAGAGTGGCTTGTAAAGGATGGAGATTATGTTGAAAAAGACCAAACTATTGCCGAGGTTGACTCTGATAAGGCTACTTTAGATTTACCAGCTGAACAAAGCGGAGTCATTACTTTAAAGGCCAGCGAAGGAGATGCGGTTGAAGTGGGAGCAGTAGTATGTTTAATAGATACTTCAGCAAAAGCTCCTAAAGTTGATGCAAAAAAAGTATCAATTAATATTGAAGAAAAAGTTATTGAAAAGAAAGAAGTTGAATTAGAAACTAAAGTTGAAAAAAGTAGTTTTGCTAGTGGAACTCCTTCGCCAGCAGCAGCAAAAATATTGAGTGAAAAAAACATTTCAGTATCCAATGTTTCAGGAACAGGAAGGGGTGGTAGGATAACAAAAGACGATGCGTTAAAAGCTTTACCTAAAGTAGATATCAATGCTATAGTCAAAGATCGAAAGATTGAATCTAAAAAACTTTCGATGTTAAGAAGAAAAGTAGCTCAAAGGTTAGTGGCTGTTAAGAACCATACAGCAATGCTCACCACTTTTAACGAGGTAAATATGACTCCAATATTTGAGCTTAGAAAAAAGTACAAAGAAGCATTTAAAGAAAAGCACGGAGTGGGACTTGGTTTTATGAGTTTTTTCACCAAAGCCACAGTTCAAGCATTACAAGAATTTCCAGATGTCAATAGTATGATTGATGGAGATCAACAAATCAAATATGATTTTTTTGATATAAGTATTGCGGTTTCAGGACCTAAAGGATTAATGGTTCCAGTGGTTAGAGATGCTCAAAAGCTAACCTTTTCGGGAGTTGAAAAAGAAATTAAAAGATTAGCAATTAGAGCAAGGGACGGAGAAATAACAGTTGATGAAATGACAGGTGGAACTTTTACCATAACTAATGGAGGTGTTTTTGGATCGATGCTTTCCACCCCAATTATTAACCCTCCCCAATCTGCTATTTTAGGAATGCATAATATTATAGAACGTCCAATCGCTGTTGATGGAAAAGTCGAGATCCATCCTATTATGTATCTAGCGCTTTCTTATGACCACAGGATAATTGATGGTAAGGAGTCTGTTGGATTTTTAGTTAATATTAAAGAGGCTCTTGAAAACCCGATTGATAAGCTTATGAACGATAATGTTAAAAAAGCACTAGAGCTTTAAATAAAGCCTGTTTTTTTCATAATCTATAATTGCTTTTCCTTTTTTCAGAGTATCTGCTCCAATAATCCCTTCTACCTTTTGAATTTCTCTTTCATTTAAAGCATTGTTAATATGATTGAGATCAAACAATACAAGTGATGCGGATTTATTGATCCATTTTCCTATTTGTAATTTATTTTTTTTTGAAATTTTTGTTTCTTCCATCAAATCTGTTGCGCTAGATGCTTTTATTTCACTTTTTTCAGAAATTAAATTAAATTTTTCTAACTGATTTAAATCTGCACAAGTATTTGAAGCACCAGTGTCTAATATAAAAATACCTTCAATGTTATTTATTGAAGCCTGAATTTGATAGTGATTTGTACTTGTTTTTTTTAGATTAATACTTGTATATCCCTGAGATTTTAGAAAAAAATGTCTTGTTTGTTTCATTAAAATAAAATTAACCTAAAATATTAACTTTACGGAATGCAAATTATCGATACTCACACTCATTTATATTTAAACCAATTTAAAGACGATGTGGATTTGGTAATTGAGAGAGCAAAAAATGCTGGTATTGATAAATTTATTTTTCCAGCAATTGATTCTTCACATTTCAAAGACATGCATGAGTTGAGAAACAGATATCCTGAAAATATTTATCTAATGTCTGGACTTCATCCGGTTTCAGTAAAAGACAATTACAAGGAGGAGCTTAATCTTGTATTGAAGAGTTTAGAGACTCATAATTATGTTGGTATTGGTGAAATAGGAATTGACTTGTATTGGGATAAAACTTTTTTAAAACAACAACAAGAAGCTTTTGAGTTTCAAATTAGATTAGCTATTTCTAATAATTTGCCTATTGTAATTCATTGCAGAGATGGGTTTGATGAGATATTCGAAATTTTAGATGCTGAAAAGTGTTCAAAGATGAGAGGAATATTTCATTGTTTTACTGGAACTTTAGTGCAGGCTAATAGAGCTATAAATTTAGGTTTTAACCTTGGTATTGGAGGTGTTGTTACTTTTAAAAATGGAGGAATTGATAAATTTTTAAATAAAATTGACATTAAAAATATTGTTTTAGAAACAGATGCTCCGTACTTATCGCCAGTTCCGCACCGAGGTAAAAGAAATGAAAGTTTTTATGTAACCTATATACTAAAAAAAATATCAGAACTATATGCTTTAAATGAACAGGAAATTGCTAAAATTACTTCAAAAAATGCTCTCGAAATATTTAATATATAAAGTTTAAATAATTACTTTTGAATTTTTTAAAGAGAGGTGGCCGAGTGGTTTAAGGCGCACGCTTGGAAAGCGTGTATACGCCAAAAGTGTATCGAGGGTTCGAATCCCTTCCTCTCTACTTATTTAGCTGCTACCACTCTACATTCTGTATTGAATGTTTTTACATCTGAACTTTCAAATATTATGTTTGTAAAAAACAATCTTTTTATTTGAACTTTTTTATATATATTTAACAACTTATTTAAATAAACTAATACAATAAATAATGAAAAGAATTTTATCACTTTTAATAATTTCAGTTGTTTTATTATCAAATTTTGAACTTAAAGCTCAAGATGAATCAGCTGTTGAAGAAGTAATGCAAGATGAAGTAATGCAAGAAGAAGTCGCAGAAGCTAATTTTACCCAAGAATTAAAAAATCGTTTTATTGAGGGAGGTCCCGGTTTTATGGGGATTGTACTTGCCTGTTTAATTTTTGGATTAGCAATTGCCATTGAAAGAATTATCTATTTGAATCTTGCAACAACTAATACTCAAAAATTAACCGAAGAAGTAGAAAATGCCTTAAAGTCTGGTGGTACTGAAGCTGCCAAGGAAGTTTGCAGAAACACTTCTGGACCAGTTGCTTCCATTTTTTATCAAGGTTTAGATAGAGCAGATGATAGTGTAGAAAGTGCAGAAAAAGCTGTTGTTGCTTACGGTGGCGTTCAAATGGGTCAATTAGAGAAAAATGTTTCGTGGATTTCTTTATTTATTGCTCTTGCTCCAATGCTTGGTTTCATGGGAACAGTAATTGGTATGATTCAAGCGTTTGATAAAATTCAAGCAGCTGGAGACATGCAGCCATCTCTTGTCGCTGGAGGTATTAAAGTAGCGCTTTTAACAACTGTATTTGGACTAGTAGTAGCTATTATTCTACAAATTTTTTACAACTATATCGTAGCAAAAATCGATAGTATAGTAAATGATATGGAAGATGCTTCAATTACTTTAATAGACATATTAGTAGCTCACAAAAAATAATATATATGAATATTCAAAAAATAACAACTATAGTTTGCGCTAGTTTAGGTCTGCTTGGAGTAGTTTTTTTATTCTTGATTATTGGTAAAGGAGATGATGCCATTGAAATGAGTGCGATGCAAGGTGATTATGGAAGTGTATCATACATAATATTACTTGCTCAACTTATTTTAGGAATAGCTGTATCAATTTCACTTTTTTTCTCAATTAAAAATTTAGCTTCTGATAAACAAAACCTAAAAAAATCAATGATGGGAATTGGTGCGTTTTTGTTTGTGATTTTGATTGCGTTTCTTTTTTCTTCAGGTGTTGAAACTCCTATGAAGGATGGAGAAGTACTTTCAGCTTCTGGAGCTAGATGGGTAGAGACAGGAATCAGAACCTTTTATTTTTTAACAGCTATTGCTATTGGCGCAATGGTCTTTAGTTCTGTAAAAAAATTAATAAAAAAATAAATGGCTAGAAAATCTCCTGAGGTTAATGCTGGTTCAATGGCCGATATTGCCTTTTTACTTTTGATATTTTTCTTAGTAACAACTACTATTGAAACAGATTCTGGGATAAATAGAAAACTTCCTCCAATGGAAGATGTTATTGATCCACCTATTATTAAAGAAAGGAATATTTTTACTGTCGTGGTAAATAAAAACAATGATATTTTAGTTGAAGAGAAACCTATGCAACTAAGAGATGTCCGCTCTGCAGCGGTTAAATTTCTTGATAATGGAGGGGGAGTTGGTGAGGAAGCTTGTGACTATTGTAAAGGAGAAAGAGATACTTCGTCATCAGATAATCCTGACAAAGCTATTATTTCTTTAAAAAATGATAGGGAAACAGATTATAAAGTTTACATTTCTGTTCAAAATGAACTAGTTGCCGCTTACAACGAGCTTAGGGATAGAGAATTCATTAGATTATATCCTAATCAAAGAATGACATTTGTTGAGGCTAATAAATTGTACTCAGATCCCAGAACAAGTCCGAAAGAAAAATTAAAACTAAAACCTAAATTGGATGTATTAAAAAAGATGTATCCACAAAAATTATCTGAAGCAGAGCCAAGTAAAATAAATAATTAATATTATGTCAAAGTTTAGAAAGAAAAAAAGTGGAGAACAACAAGCTATTAATACGGCTTCACTTCCTGATATTGTTTTTATGCTTTTATTTTTCTTTATGGTAGCTACGGTCATGCGAGATAATACTTTAATGGTGACCAATACATTACCAGCAGCCGATCAAGTTCAGAAATTAGATAAAAAAGATCGAGTGATTTATATTTATGCAGGTAAACCTAGCGAGAGGTATCAAAAAAAATATGGTGATCAGCCCAGAATTCAGTTGAATGATAAATTTTCTGTGGTTTCCGATGTTGGTGCTTACATACTTGCTGAAAGAGCTACTAAAAGAGAGGAGCTGCAAAATGTTTTGACTACTTCATTAAAAGTGGATGGAGAAACTAATATGGGATTGATTACCGATATTAAGCAAGAGCTCAGAAAAGTAAACGCATTAAAAATTAATTACACGACAAGAATTGGTGATTATACCCAAAACAAATAATACTAATATTTTTAATTTACCACTAAGCACCTAATTAAGGTGCTTTTTTTATTTTAATAAATTAACTTAGATATCATGTTAAAATTTTGGAATTTTATTTTATTTCTATTGTTTTTTATTAGTTCATATGCTCAGTATGATGAATTAGATGATAATTACAGAGAGGATCAAATTTATTTTGGAGTATTTTATAATTCTTTGATTAATAGTCCTTCAAATTTTAATCAAAATAAATTTTCAAGCTCTATTAGTTTAGGTTTTATTAGAGATATCCCTTTAAATAGAGAAAGAAATTTTGGTTTAGGCCTCGGACTTGGGCTCTCAACAAGCAGTTATCATAATAATCTTAATATCTCTGTTGATGATAATAATTTAGAATATTTAACAATTCAAGAAGTTGATGCATTTAATAAAAATAAATGGGCTTTAAATGAAATTGAATTTCCTTTCGAAATTAGATGGAGAACTTCTAATCCAGAAAACTATAAATTTTGGCGCATTTATTTTGGAATAAAAACAAGTTATATTTTTAGCAGTAAAAGCGTTTATGAATCCACTGCTAGTGAGAGTTCCGGATTGATCAGAAATGAAAAAATTAGAGATTTACCGTTTAATAAATTTCAAACGGGATTTACTTTGAATGCTGGCAATAATACATGGAATTTAGGTCTTTATTTAGGGTTGCAGTCTTTATTTAATGATGATTTTATTAAAAAAAACCAATTGATTAAAAATATAAATCAATTTAAAGTTGGATTGGTATTTTATATTTTTTAAAAAAAACATCTATTTCTATTAATAAATCAGCGATATAACGTTAAAAAACTGATAGTTTTACAATTTTATTTATATTTACAGCGTTATAATTTTAAATAATAACAAAAAAAACTAAAACAATAATATTATGAAAAGACTTTTGTCACTTGTTGCTGTACTTTTTAGTACATTAATTTTCGCACAAACAACAGTTACTGGAACAGTAGTGGATGATAATAATGATCCAATTCCCGGAGCAAACGTTGTATTCGATTCTATGACTGGTACGGTTGCTGATTTTGATGGGAATTTTTCAATTTCTGTTGATCAAAATCCTCCGTTCAGTTTAACAATTTCAAGTGTTGGTTTTGATTCAAAATCAATTGATGTAACCTCCACGAGCTTAAGTTTCAATGTTGAGCTAGAAACATCACAAAACTTACTAGATGAGATTGTAGTTGCTGCATCGAGAGTCCCTGAAAGACTATTTGAATCAGCCGTTACTATTGAAAAATTTGATTATAAAGATATAGCCCAGTCTACTGGTGCTGATTTTTACAGCAGTTTAGATGGTTTAAAGGGAGTTCAAGTTAACACTGGAGGACTTTTATTACAACAAATTAATACTAGAGGATTTTCAACGGTATGGAATGAAGGGTTTGTTCAGCTTGTAGACGGAATGAATAACGAAGCTCCTGGACTTAATTTCTCAGCTGGTAACCTTCTTGGAATAAACGAACTGGATATTCAAAGTGTTGAACTTATGCCTGGTGCTGCATCTGCCCTTTATGGAGCTAATGCAACAAAAGGAATACTATTTATGAATAGTAAAAATCCATTTGATTTTCCTGGTGTGAGTGTGAATTATAAACATGGGATTACATCTCAAAAAGCTGCAGGTGATAATTATTACTATGACATCGCTCTTCGAGCTGCTAATAAGTTTAGCGATAAATTTGCTGCGAAGTTTACAGTCAGTTATGTTCGAGGTGAAGACTGGCATGCTGCTGACTACAGTGATATTAATAACCCAGAGGGGCGTTTCATTGGAAAAGAATTACAAGATCCTACTCATTACCCAGACTGGGACGGGGTGAATGTATATGGTGATATTGGTCAAAACTTTGATATGACTGATACTTTTGTAAATAGCGTTCTTCCAGTTCTTGTTGGAAATGGTACTTTTACACCTGCTCAAGGTGCTCAATTTGGGGCCATCTTTGGAGCGGTTAATCCTGACTTCTTTGGTTCAACAATAATTAATGCCTCTGGTTATAAAGAAACACAATTAACAGATTATGTGGCTTCTTCTATAAAAACAGACATAGCTTTTCACTACAAGCCTACCGAAGATTCTGAAATCATTTTAAATTCTAAAATGGGAGGTGGAAACACTGTTTTACAAGGTTTGAACAGAAACTTACTTAAAAACTTTACTCTAGCCCAGCATAAAATAGAGTATACAAATAAAAATTTAACCCTTAGAGCTTACACAACTATTGAAGATTCTGGAAACACACATGATTCTAGTGCTTTGGGTGCTGCAATGGTTCTTGCTCAACCAGGAAGTATAACAGGATATTTTGGTGGATACTTTAACGGTTACTTCGGTGCTTTACCATCCCTTGTTAATCCAAATCCTTTAGTTGGTTTTGCAACAATGGCTGGATATGCTCTTAACGGTGGAGCTGGTGGAACGTCTCTTGAGGGATTGTTAAGTGAGAAAGATAGATTAGCTGCTCACGCTGCTGGTAGAGCAGCTGCTGATGCAAATTTATTAGTTCCTGGAAGTCCAGCTTGGGACCAAGCATATAACAAAGCCATTACTACTGGATTAAGTTTAGCTGGAGGTGGTGCTGGAATTTTAGATCAATCTAAATCCAATACTTTCGAAGTAAATTATAATCTTCAGGATCTAGTTAGTATAGCTGATATTATTATTGGTGGGTCTCACAGAACATATATTTTAAGATCTAATGGTACGTTGTTTACAGATTACGATGCGCCGATTGAGTATACTGATATGGGTATGTATGTACAAGCTAAAAAAGATTTGTTTGGTGGAGCTTTAAAATTAACAGGTTCTATGCGTTATGATAAAAGTGAATTCTTCGATGGTCATATAACACCTAGACTTGGTGGTATTTTAATGCTTTCACAAAATCAAAATATAAGATTTTCATACCAAACTGGTTATCAAAATCCTACTTCTCAAGATCAGTACATCGGATTAGATGGTGGAACAGCGGTACTTATGGGTGCTTCACCTGATAATATTGAAAGATTTAGTATGACATTAAGAAGTCCAATTACAGGTCAACCTAAAACATATACTGGAGATTATGTTTTTAATAATTCTTTTTCCCTAAATTCGGTTTTATCTGGTGCTCCTGAAAAGGCTGAACTTGGTTATGTTGAGCCACAGTACGTTAAATCTTATGATTTGGGTTATAGAATCAACGGAAAGAAAACGGCTTTAGATATCAATGCTTATTATACTGAATGGGACAATTTTATTGCCTCAAAAACAGTAATTACACCTGCACATACACTACTTGGAGGTTTAGTTTCATTATCTTTACGGGATTGGAAAGTATTTAATGTTGATAGCAATACCGACGAAGAAGTTTCTACTTATGGAGCTAGTGTCGGTTTAGAAACGGCCTTACTAAAAGTTTTTGACTTAAATATAACGGCGTCCTATAATAAAATGCTTTTTGAAAGAGCTTTAGATCCTGATTTTGAACCTGGCTTTAATACGCCTCAAACAAGAGTTAAAGTATCATTAGGATCAATGAAACTAGCTGAAAACTTTGCTTTTAATGTAAGTGCTAAATACCATGATAAATACTACTGGCAACAATCTGGATTTATTGATGGTTGGATAGATTCAAACATCTTAGTTGATGCTCAAGTGAATTTCATGCTACCCAAAATAAATGCTAATATTAAAGTAGGTGGAGTTAATGTTGGTGGTTGTGAATATCAGATGATGCCTGGTTCAGGATATATTGGAAGTCAATATTATGTTGGGTTTACTTTAAATCCGTAACATCAATTTATATTGTTAATAAAAAGGCGCCAATAGGCGCCTTTTTTTTGTTTAAAAATTCAAGAAATTAAAGTATTAAATTTTATATTTGCGGAATTAAAATCTGTAGGATTAATATTTTCAAATAAAAATTATAAAATGTCACAATCAATAGGTAAAGTTTCTCAAATAATTGGTCCTGTTGTAGATGTAGCTTTTGATTCATCTACTTCCTCACTTCCAAAAATCTATGATTCTTTAGAAATTAAAAAAGAAGATGGTTCAATTTTGGTTCTTGAAGTACAATCACATGTAGGAGAGGATATTGTTAGGACAATCTCAATGGACTCAACCGACGGCTTGCAAAGAGGAGTTGATGTGATAGCTACTGGAAACTCTATTCAAATGCCTATTGGTGAAAATGTTTATGGAAGACTTTTTAATGTTATTGGAGATGCAATTGATGGTTTAGGTAATCTACCAAAAACTGGAAAAGACGGTTTATCCATTCACAGAGAAGCGCCTGATTTTGATCAATTATCCACTTCAACTGAAGTTCTTTTTACTGGAATTAAAGTAATCGATTTGATTGAGCCTTATGCAAAGGGTGGGAAAATTGGTTTATTTGGTGGTGCTGGTGTTGGTAAAACGGTATTGATTCAGGAATTAATTAATAATATTGCTAAGGGCCACGGGGGACTTTCGGTATTTGCTGGTGTTGGAGAAAGAACTAGAGAAGGAAATGATCTTTTAAGAGAAATGCTAGAATCAGGAATTATAAAATATGGTGAAGATTTTGATAAGTCGATGGAAGAAGGTGGATGGGACTTAAGTAAGGTTGATAAAAAAGCGATGAAAGACTCTAAAGCAACTTTCGTTTTTGGTCAAATGAACGAACCACCTGGTGCTAGGGCCAGAGTCGCTTTATCTGGTCTAACTATTGCAGAATATTTTAGAGACGGTGCTGGAGATGGCCAGGGAAAAGACGTGTTATTTTTTGTTGACAATATATTTAGATTTACTCAAGCGGGTTCTGAAGTATCTGCCCTTCTTGGAAGGATGCCATCTGCTGTCGGTTATCAACCTACATTAGCTACAGAAATGGGAGCCATGCAGGAAAGAATTACATCAACTAAAAAAGGATCAATCACCTCAGTTCAAGCAGTCTATGTGCCAGCTGATGATTTAACTGATCCAGCTCCTGCAACAACTTTTGCTCACTTAGATGCAACCACCGTACTATCTAGAAAAATTGCTGAATTGGGGATATATCCTGCTGTTGACCCATTAGATTCAACATCAAGAATTTTAACAGCTGAA
>CALKEO010000011.1 GCA_938088195.1 uncultured Flavobacteriaceae bacterium
AAGGGACTTTATCGTTTCTGGTCCATATAACTCTTCCAGTGATATCAAACAGTGTCATATTAATATTTTCATCAGACCCACCTACCCATAGTTTAGATGCTGCATTGGCAGGGTTAGGACTTAACAGAATATCTTCAGAGATGAATATCGTTTCTTCAAATATTCCTTGGCATTCTTTGTTAGCTGTTACTTTAATAGTATTAATACCAGTGGTTAGTGACAGATTAATATTATCATCATAAGTTGTAATAAGGTTACCATTTAAGATGATATTGTATTTAGTTCCTCCACCTAAATCTAAAGTAATATTTCTATCGTCCCTGTTGACAGAAGATAAAACTGAAAGATCTCGGGGTTCTTTAACATTTGCATCAAAACATTGTTTTAGATTTGGAAATTCGTCAGTAGTTAAACACACTTTATATAAACCCGACTTTAAATCTTTTAGCGACCAGTCTGAACCACTTATTTTTTCAGGAATGTGACTAAAATCCGAGGGACCTCCAGTAATTGCTATATCAAATGAAAACCCTAGGTCACCTTTTATAGTTACTTTAATAGACCCATCATTTGAACTTCTGCATGTTTCATTAGTGTGTTCTACTTGAAGGGAATCAGTAGGGATAGGGTAGGGATCACATACGTCACCATAGCCGTCTTTATCAAAATCCTTTTGATCGAAATTTGGTGTATTTGGACAATTATCTTCTTCATTTACAATTCCGTCATTATCGAAATCATTAGAAACTATTATCAAATCAATACCTGTTTGTTCAACCTTAGCAACACCTCCACTTTCTGCTGTAATGATTAACGGATAAGTATTAATCTCTAAATCATCAGGAATGTTAAGTTCAATTAAAATTTCGCCGTCCTGATTTACAGCTACTTTTTTTGATGGAATAAATTTAGTTGTAATTCCAGAGGGAAGTCCAGTAATTGTGAATTCAGTTTCTTCGTTATAATCTTTAAAAATCTTATACTTAACTATAAAAGAACCAGTTGCGCCTTGATCAATTTTTAAACTTGATTTTTCAGAACTTAGTCTAAGCATGGGCACATCGGAATCAAAATTTGAGGAGAAAAAGCCTCTTCCGTAGGTTGAAGCGAACACAGCATAATCATCTCTCATATCCAAGTCAGTCACTCTCACGTCGCTCATGCCATTAAAACCTTGGGCCCAGTTCGGAGACGAATCTTTGAAGTTTTTAGTATACCAAACTCCTAAATCCGTTCCAATAATGACTTCATTGGAAACAATAGGGTTTTGAAGTATACATCTCACAGGAAGATCAGGGAGATCACCCTCTTTAATTTCCCAGTTTTTACCTCCATCAGAACTGTAAAATATGTTTTTAACCGCATAGTTGTGAAAAGTAACAAAAATCTCATCTTCATCTGATCCAAACTCAATATCGGAAACGCTACCTAAAAATTCACTTCCTGTTATATTAGTGAAAGCAGCTGTCACTTTATTAGCATTTTCTATTTTTAAAACCTTTCCGTTTTCTAAACCGACCATTAAGGTGGAGTTATCATTATTAAAAGGAGAAACAGTTAGGGCAGATATATTTGAATCCATTGAAGCATTGGAAAGTATAATTTTTTCAGCATTACTATTTTTTTCAGATTCTTTAAAATCGTCCCAACCATAATAGGCAGCAATTTGATTTGATCCATAATTTGAATACAAAACACCAAAGTTTGAATCTAAAGCTTGTGTATTGATAAAGTCTCCATTTGAAGAACTTTCACTGTTAATTTGAAAGAGTTGATTGGATTTAAAGTCATAGGCGTCTACATATCTGTTATAAACGTAGTTAGTGATAAAATAAGGTTTTTCAATATTTTGTGAAAACATTGAGGCTGCTCCATCTCCTCCACTAACATCGTGCCCTTGACTTATTCCATCATTTCCATTTGCCAATAACTGTGTGCCATTATCTTGTAGACCGCCTATAAAAACATCTTTATTTTCACTGATGGACAAAGTACTGCTTAGTCTTGTTGATAAATCTCTTCCAGAAACTTGTTTATTTAAACCCTTAAACATTTTAGTTGGCGCTACACCAACAGTGTAAATTTGACTAGTGATAAAATTTTTATTTCTAGAGCTAATAGACTCAGATCCATTATTAGAAATACTCAAATAAACACCACCGTCGTTGCCAAATAATTTTTTAGTTGAATCAAATGTTGAAAAAGCAGCTCCGTGTTGATCTCCATGAGCATATTGATTTCCAAAACTCCCATACCAGTGCGACATTTGATCCCAGGGATTATTATTTGCACTAGCTGTTCCACCAGTTGTAGATTTAAATAAATCTATTCCTCCAACATAAATATTGTTAGGATTGTTTGGTTCGCTTTCAATCAATAAATCATAAAATGATTGTCCTCTGGTAAAATCTGAAGCAGTAATATTTGTGTCTGCATCGTCGGGGAGGGTTAAAATCTTAAGGCTTGAATTGAATTCATCGCTAGATTTTATAATGGTTACAGGACTTGACGAAACGTTAACACTTGCTAAAGCATAAATGTCTCCATTAGCAGCAATTTCTAGTTCTGTTCTTCTTCCGTCTTCAATAGTATGTTTTTTTATAAATCTATCAGCATTTTCATTGGCAACTAAAATAGTTCCCCCGCCAACTCCTCTAAAATTCCTTGTTGTAGACATCCATAATTTATTGGTAGCTGGAGAAATTTCTAAATCCATAGGTTGATAAGTCGAATTCGAACCACTTATAAATGATTCGATTTTAGTCCAGGTCGAACCACCGTCTAAGGATTTCCAAACCCCATAATCATTGACTCCAAAAATATGCGAGGCAGCATCTCTGTGAGTAGATGTTCCCGCAGCAATAAAAATTTCTGAATCACCATTGTTGTTTCTGACAACCACATCATTAATATAAAATATTCCAGGTATTACTGTTGTTCCTTTTGATGTTGAATACTCTTCACTTAGTGAGACAGTTACATTTTGGTTTTTTAGAGCGTTTTTAAGTTTAAAACCATCGGATGTTGATATCATAATTGATGGAATGTAAATCGCGTCTGCTCCATCAGTTCCTCCCATTACAATAGGAGCTGGACTCCAATCAGTTTGACTACCATCATCTCTGTTAATGACAATCACTGCTTTAGCTCCTGCATCTTGTGCTTTTTGAACTTTACTAATAAAACTACAATCTCCCCTGTCAATTAATGCTATCTTTCCATTCATTGCAGCAACATTTGCTGAGGTTAAATTTTGACAAGCGTCAGATGTAATTCCCCCAATACCATCGGAGACATCACCATCGGTAGATCCATCGTTTGCTAGTACTAGATCTTTAATAATGGCAGTCTTTGAGAGAGAAGGTCCAAAAGCGGCTGCAACATATGTATAAGGACCAAGTTCTGAGGGATTAATGACTTTAATATAATTCCCCGGGCTTATGTAAGTTGTTTCAGATTCAGATTTCCCACCAAAGATATTAAACCAAGTTTCCCCTGCGTCCGTAGATTTCCACAAGCCATTTCCAAGAGCCTCTGCACCAGTGTATGATTCACCTGTACCTGCATAAAATGTTTTGGTATTATTCGGGTCGTATGTAATACTAGAAACTGGAATATTATCGGGTATTCCTTTAGTTATATGTTCCCACGCTGATTGATTATTTGAGATGTTAGAATTCTTAAACAAACCACCACTGACTCCTCCAGCAAATACTGTTTCACTTGAATTGTCATTGGGATCAAACATTAATCCTTTTGTTCTTCCTCCGACATTTCCTGGCCCTCTTTCTTTCCATTTCATATCTTCAGACTCACCTGGGACAGTAGGAGTTTTTTTTGATTTAAATCTATTTTTTCTTAAATCGTATTGTAGTTCAAGAAGCTTTTCAGGATTAGGTTTTCCATCAACTGGGTTCATTGATAGTTCCCACATTTTTTCAGAGTATTTATTTGGAGGAAGCTCGTTTTTCTTTCTTTCTTCTTTAGAAAGTTTATAGGTTGTTTTAAAAGGACTGTTTTCTAAGTTGTTTTGGTGAATGGATCTTTTAAACTTTATTGATATTAAATTGAAATTAGAAAATATAATGATGGAGAAAAGCGCCGTCCATGTTATATATGTGTATTTTTTTTTCAATTAAATAATTTTATTTAAAAAGGAGATGCAAGATAGATAATCATTTAAAAGAAAAAAAACATACTTAAAGGTATGGTTTTAAGTGTTTTACTCAGATTTAACATCTGAATAAGAAAATAAAATGAACTATAAGTTTTATTTAACTATAAATTTATAAATACCAGAGTCCGAATGATTTCCCTTATCATCCTTGGCTATAACTCGCCAAAAATAAGTTCCTGCAGACAAATCTTCATTTTTTTCAGTTGCAGATTGGTCAGTGCTTATTAGAGTTGTACCGTCAACTTTATCCAATTTAATGTCAAATTTGTGAGTATCACCTGAATCAACGTCGCTAACTGTCCAAGAAAGTTTAATTGAACCAGTATTAACTTTAGAATCATTTTTAGGAGATATTATTTCTGCTGGAAAAGGTGCGTGATTAAATTGTGCTTCACCAGACAAATAAAACTTCCACACTTCAGATTTAGCAATTTTTGATGAACCACTATTTTTAGATGTTATTTGCCATGAATACGGCTGACCTTTAGGTAATGTAACTTCCAAAGTGTTTGTACTAGAGTTCTGCGTGGTGACTTCATTTGAAAGCAAGTTTATTATTGTGATGGTATAACTTTCTGTATTCTCAGATTTATTCCATTCAAACTTTATTTTTTCAACTTCTAGACATTGAGAGTTGTTTGCAGGTTTGGATAAGTTAGCAGCAGTTGGATCAACGGGTACTCTAAAAGTATAAGGGTCACTTGAACAAGATGATAATATCAAACACATAACGATAAGTGAGTTGATTAATATTCTCATTCTCTAATTACTTTAATTGATTTTTTTATTGTTTCTGAGTCTACTTTCAGAATGTACATTCCAGCTTTTACATCTGAGAAAGGCACGTTTAGTGATCTGGAGTAAGGGACTTTATCGTTTCTGGTCCATATAACTCTTCCAGTGATATCAAACAGTGTCATATTAATATTTTCATCAGACCCACCTACCCATAGTTTAGATGCTGCATTGGCGGGGTTAGGGCTTAACAGAATATCTTCAGAGATGAATATCGTTTCTTCAAATATACCTTGACATTCTTTGTTAGCTGTTACTTTAATAGTATTAATACCAGTGGTTAGTGACAGATTAATATTATCATCATAAGTTGTAATAAGGTTACCATTTAAGATGATATTGTATTTAGTTCCTCCACCTAAATCTAAAGTGATATTTTTCTTATCTCTATCAATATCAGAAGCTACTGAAAGGTCAGCAGGTTCATTTATATTAGCGTTGAAGCACTGATTTAAAGTGCTGAACGAGCTTGAGGTTAAACATACCCAATAATTACCGGCTTTTAAATTATCAAGAGACCATGTTGAACTTGAAATATCTTGGGGAGTAAAATTAAAGTCTGAGGGCCCTCCATTGATTTGAATCGCAAAGGGTTGACTAAATTCACCTTTGATTGTTAGTTTAATACTTCCATTATCGGAATCTTTACAAGTCTCATCAGAAGCTTTTACAGAAAAAGTATCTTTTGGAAGTGGATTAGGGTCACAAACATCGCCTTGATTGTCGCCATCTCTATCAGCTTGATCCGCATTTTTGGTAGTAGGACAATTATCAGTTGAATCAAAAATACCATCTTCATCAGAATCATCACAAACATCTCCAATTCCGTCTTCGTCCATATCAGCTTGATTTGGATTAGCTGTAGATGGACAATTATCATTCCTATCTATTATTCCATCTCCGTCAGAGTCGTCATTATCACAGACGTCACCTTTATTATCTCCATCAGAATCTTTTTGGTCTGGATTGGCAACTTCTGGACAATTATCTACATCATTTTTCACACCATCGCCATCCTTATCGTCGTCACAAACATCTCCTATATTGTCTTTATCTAAATCAGTTTGATCTGCATTGGCTATAGTAGGGCAATTATCAGTTGAGTCGAAAATACCATCTCCATCCGAATCATCACAAACATCTCCAATATTATCACCATCCATATCAGCCTGGTCTGGATTAGCTGTGTTGGGACAATTATCAACATCATTTTTGATACCGTCTCCATCCAAGTCATCTGAATTGTTGATTAGAACCGTGAGTTGAAGACCAGTAGATTCAACAGCAACTGGTGTAGGACTATTAGTGGCACCTAAAGAAATAGAATAAGTTTTAGCTTCTGCATCTGAGGGTATCCCAAGTTCAATTGACACCTCACCGTTAGAATTTATTGTACTATTATTGGCAGGAGTATAATTAAAAGTGGTACCAGTTGGTGCGCCAGATACTGAAAATTGAGTTTCTTTATTGTAACCACCAAATACTTTGTATTTAACCTTGAATGTACCACTCTCACCTTGTTTTACACTGATCGAGGAAGGATCAGGTTCGCCGAGTAATAATGTCGGCTGGTCCGCATCAAAATTTGAAGAAAAAACACCTCTTCCAAAAGTTGCAGCAAAGACTTTATAATCGTCTCTCATGTCTAAATCGGTAACCCTCACATTGCTCATTCCAATAAATCCTTGCAACCAAGAGGGAGAATTATTATCAAAATTTTTAGTATACCAAACACCAAGGTCTGTCCCGACAATTACTTCCTTATTGTCAATGGGGTTCATTAATATGGTTCTTACAGGAAAATTAGGAAGATCACCCTCTTTAGCTTCCCATGACGAACCCCCATTAAATGAATAAAAAATATTTTCTGCCCCATAATTGTGGAAGGTTACTAAAATCTTATTTTTATCTTCACCATTTGTTGTCTGACCAAATTCGATGTCTGAAATTGATCCAACAAAAGAACTTCCAGTAATATCAGTCACCGTAACATCAGATTTATCAAGACCTCCGCTGGTATTTTTAACATCAACTTTTAATAGCTTACCGTTTTCTAAACCGATTAAAACAGATGCGTCCACTGCAAAATCATCTCCATTTAGTGAAGCCGCAGTTCCCTCAAATGGTAGCGGTTTTATGGCTGAAATATTACTATCAAGTTCTGGATGATCGGTTCTAGTTATCAGGTATTTTTTAGGTTCATAAGGATTCGCAGTAACATCATCAAAATTATAAAACAGGGCTAGTTTTGGTTCGCCACTTGTAAAGTTAGAGTAGAGAATACCTTTTTTAGAATCTAAAGCTTGAGTCGTGATAAAATCTCCATTTTCCTCGGATTCATCATTAATTGATTTTTTACTAATTGTATTAAAATCAATTATATCAACTGATTGATTAAATACATAATTAGTAATTAAATAAGGCTTTGAATTGACTTGAGAAAACATAGACGCGGCACCATCTCCACCAGAGGCCATACCCCCATTGGTAATAGCATCATTATTATTCGCCATTAGCTGACTTCCGTTGTCTTGTAAACCAGTAATTATCACATCCGTCATTCCACCAATGGTAATAGTTGTGGTTCCAAGTTGACTGATATCTCTAAGATCTATTGGTATGTCAGCTTTTTCTTTAAACATTTCTGAAGGGGCAACTCCAAGGGTGTAAATTTGTGAGGTATTTAAGTTGTTATTTCTGGAACTTGCAGTTTCTGTTCCGTCAGCTTCGGTTTTACTAAAATAAATTCCTCCATCATTTAAAAATAATTTTTTACTCGAGTCATTCGGAGCAAAAACCATCCCGTGTTGATCGGCATGAATGTATTGATGACCAAAGCCACCATACCAATGAGAAATTTGTGTCCATGGATTGGATCCGTCAGAACTTACAGCACCAGTGGTTGATTTAAAAAGATCAATACCTCCAACAAAAATATGATCTGGATTGTTAGGGTCTGAATCAATCACCAAATCATAAAATGACTGTCCTCTGGTAAAATCATTAGATGAAATACCGGTGTCATCATCGTCTGGTAATGTAATTACTGTTGGTTCTGTGGCAAATTCATCTGTAGATTTTATAATTTTTACTGGATCAGTAGTAGCTGCCAAGACATAAATGTGTCCATTTGATGCCACTTCCATTTCTGTTCTACTTCCACCGCTAATTTTATATTTTTCCTCAAATGAAGTTCCTTCAGCGTTGGAAACTAGAATGGTTCCTCCTCCACTGGCACCATTTCCTCTATTTGTGGTACACATCCAGATTTTATTATCAGGAGCTATTTCTAAGTCCATTCCTTGATGCTGTCTAGATCCACCAACAATTTTTACATCAATTTTTGTAAAACTTTGTCCTTCGTCAGTAGATTTATATAACCCGTAATCACTTACACCTAGCCAATCTCCGGTATCCCAGTTCCAACTAAAACTTGATACAAAATAAACTTCAGAAGTTCCTGAATTGTTTCTTACAATAACATCATTTATAAAAGGAATTCCAGCTTGACCGCTTCTTCCTCCAAATATTTTAGCCCAAGTTGCTCCTCCATCTTTGGATTGCCACAACCCGTTACCGACTCCCTGATTGGTGTATTCCTCGCCAGAACCTATGTAAAAAATTTGTTTGTTATTTGGATCATAAGTTATGGCAGTTACAGGTAAATTTTCAGGGATTCCCTCAATTTTAATCCATTGAGAATTTGGGTCGGAAATTTTTGTATTTTTAAATAATCCCCCACTAATACCAGCTGAAAAAACTGTTTCATCTGTTGTATCGTTTGGATCAAATAGTGCTCCTTTAGTTCTTCCACCAACATTATTTGGTCCTCTTTCGTCCCACTTTGCTGCGATTGATTCACCAGGCACAATATTTTGTCTGACACTTCTAGCGTTGTTTAATTCTTCTTGAATCTTGTGAAGTTCATCAAACATAGGTCTTCCGGTAATTGGATCCATAGACCATTTCCATAATTGTTCAAAATATTGATTGGGAGGAAGGCCTAAACTTCTTCTTTCATTTTTAGAAAGACGATATATTTCGTCTTGCGAATTATTTTTTAAATTATAATCATGATAAGATCTAGCAATGGTGGTGGATATACTATCATAATTTAAAAGCATTACAATCAGTAATGCAGACAATGTCAATAAGTATTTTTTATATCTAAAAATAAAACTCATAATTATTTCTTATCGTAAATATACAAATTTGTTACAAATTAAATAGCCACTTTACCTTTTATGTGTGGATGTGGATTGTAATTCAAAATTTCAAAATCTTCAAATTTAAAATCAAAAATATCCGAAACTTTTCTTTTTATTTTTAAAATTGGCAATTTTCTTATTTCTCTAGAGGATTGAAGATTTAGTTGATCGATATGATTATTGTAAATATGAGCATCTCCAAAAGTATGAATGAATTCTCCACTTTCATATCCACAAACATGTGCAATCATTTCAGTTAAAAGAGCATATGATGCTATATTAAATGGAACTCCCAAAAAGATATCTGCGCTTCTTTGATATAATTGGCAAGAAAGTTTGTTGTTGTGAACATAAAATTGAAAAAAAGCATGACACGGCGGAAGAGCAGCTTTACCATTGGCAACATTTTCTTCAAAACTTTTGTCGGTATTGGGAAGAACGCCAGGGTTCCAGGCAGTTACAAGCATTCTTCTACTATTTGGATTAGATTTTAATGATTCAATT
Organism: uncultured Flavobacteriaceae bacterium; assembly: GCA_938088195.1. Classification (GTDB taxonomy): domain Bacteria; phylum Bacteroidota; class Bacteroidia; order Flavobacteriales; family Flavobacteriaceae; genus MAG-121220-bin8. The sequence goes on from CALKEO010000011.1 coordinate 9,685, forward strand.
ACATCAACAATTTGGTCAATTCCATTATTGTTCCAGTTTCTCCACTGAAATCCATAAACAGGACCTAAATCTCCATTTGAATCTGCCCATTCATCCCAAATTTTAACTCCATTTTCATTTAGGTATTTAATATTGGTATCTCCTTTTAAGAACCACAATAGTTCGTATACAATGGACTTTAAATGAAGTTTTTTAGTTGTTACCATTGGAAAACCCTCTGACAAATCAAATCTCATTTGATAACCAAAAACACTTTTAGTTCCTGTCCCAGTTCTATCTGATTTTTTGTTTCCAGATTTTAAAACATGATTAACTAAATCAAGGTATTGTTTCATAGATTAATTTTTCAAGCTAAAAATATAAAATAATAGACATTACAAAGAGTAAAAGATTAAGAACTTTATTAAAAAATATTAACCAATAATCATACCAGCAATTGTAGCGGAAAGAAGTGAAGCTAAAGTTCCCCCAACAACTGCTAAAAATCCGAATTTTGATAAATTTTTACGTTGTTTTGGTTCAAGCGCTCCAATCCCTCCGATTTGAATTCCTATCGAAGCAAAATTGGCAAAACCACAAAGCATGTAAGTGGCCATTATAATGGATTTTTGATAATTTAAATGTACGGCACTAGTTACATCTTTAAGACTAGAAAGCTGGATATAGCCTATAAATTCACTCGCTGCTAATTTTATACCCAAAAGTTGTCCCATGAGGGTAACATCCTCACTGGCTACTCCAATCAGCCACATTATAGGTGAAAATAAATAACCCAATAAAAATTCGAGAGAAAGTTTATCATAAACCGAATGGTTGCTAATTAATTCATTTATATATAAAATACTACCCAATCCATCTAACATGTAATTTATCATGGCAATGAATGCTAGAAATACCAAAAGCATAGCAGCAATATTTGCAGCTAATTTTAGACCCTCAGATGTTCCGTTTGAAATAGCTTCAAGAAAGTTAGATCCGATTTTATCTCTTGGAATTTTCAAATCTGTATTGACTTTACTAGTTTCGGGATATAATATTTTCGAAATAACAATTGCTCCAGGAGCAGCCATCACAGACGCGGTAAGAAGATGTTTAGCATAAAATATTTTTAGTTCAGGGTCATCCCCCCCTAAAAATCCAATGTAAGCTGCCAGGACACCACCGGCAACGGTTGCCATCCCTCCAATCATTACTAAAAGAATTTCAGATTTTGACATTTTCTCCAAGTAAGCTTTGATCATAAGAGGGGATTCCGTTTGGCCAAGAAAAATATTACCAGCAACACTTAAGCTTTCTGGACCTGAAACTCCTAAAACTTTTGATAATATTATCGCCATGAACTTAACTACCTTTTGTATGATTCCAAAATAAAATAAGATGGATGTTAGTGCAGCGAAAAAAATTACTGTCGGTAAAATTGAAAAAATAAAAACATTTCCAAAATTATCAACACTCACTAAATCACCAAAAAGAAATTTAGTTCCTTCCATTGTAAAATCAAGAATTTTAACAAAAATTTTACCTGCGTATTCAAACATTAATTTTACCCAAGATATTTTTAGAACTGCTACAGCTAAAATAATCTGTAGAATTAATCCAAATGATGCTGTTTTCCAATTAATTGCTTTTCTGTTATTGCTCAATAAAAAAGCAACAAAAATAAGCACACTCATTCCAATAAGTCCTCTAAAAAGACTTTCTAATGAAAACCCTTGACTTAAAATGATTTCTTTATTTTGCTCAAAAAATGATAGATTGACAGCTTTTAAAATCAAAACTTGAATGTTGTTAATCATTATTTTCTTTTATTAATTTCATCCCTAAGGTGAGCAGCAAGTTCATAATCTTCATTTTTTACCGCTATTGCGATAGCTTTTTCGAGTTGTTTGACAGAAAGTTTAGTATAGTCTACTTTTTTTGAAAGGGTATCTTTTTTTGTTTGTTTGGCTTTTGTATTTTTATTTTGGTCAGGTTTTAAAATTATGCCTGCTTTTTCTAAAACATTTTCGTAAGTAAAAATGGGTGAATTAAATCTTATAGCTAAAGCAATGGCATCAGATGTACGCGAATCAATAATTTCTTCAATTTTGTCTCTAACACATATCAAACTTGAAAAAAAGACCCCATCAACAATTTTGTGAATAATAACTTGCTTGATTTTAATTTCAAAACAATCAGAAAAATTTTTAAATAAGTCATGAGTTAACGGCCTTGGTGGTCTGATTTCTTGTTCCATTGCAACAGCGATAGATTGCGCTTCAAACCCACCAATGACTATTGGGAGTTTTCTTTCACCGTCCTTTTCATCAAGCAATAAAGCATATGCGCCATTATGAGTTTGACTGTAAGAAACACGGTTAATAGTTAAGCGAATTAAACTCATAAATTAAGAGAATTGGAATCCCTAAATTAATAAAATTATTATGAGTTTTGCGCTTTAAATGCTTTCAATTTTTCATTTAATATTGGAACAACTTGAAAAGCGTCACCAACAACTCCATAATCAGCTGCTTTGAAAAAAGGAGCCTCTGGGTCATTATTTATAACAACTTTTATTTTAGAAGAATTAATTCCTGCTAAATGTTGAATAGCGCCAGAAATTCCAATAGCTATATAGAGATTGGTTGCAACAGGTTTACCAGTTTGTCCAACGTGCTCACTGTGTGGTCTCCAGCCCATATCAGAAACAGGCTTTGAACAAGCAGTAGCGGCACCTAATGTTTCAGCAAGATCTTCAATAAGACTCCAATTTTCGGGACCTTTTAATCCTCTGCCACCAGAAACAACAATATCTGCATCGGCGATGGAAATTTTTCCCGAAACTTTTTCTGTTGACTTAACCGAAATATTTTTGTCCAATAATATTGGATTGAAATCCTCCTCTAATCCCTTTCCCTCATTTTCTTTGATTCCATAGGCGTTACTTGATAGACCTATTAATTTAACATTAGAATTAATTGTTGAATCACAAAAAGCTTTGTTTGTAAATGAAGTCCTTTTAACAGTGAATGGGTTTAAGTTACTTGGTAGTTCAACAACATTGCTTAAATAACCGGCATCAAGTTCAACAGCAAGCAATGGGGCCATATATCTGGAATTTACACTGCTGCTTAAAACAACACAATTAGCATTTATACTTTTTGCTACTTGTGAAGTTACATTAGCTGTAATTCTAGCATCAAAATTATCCAATTCAGTATTAGATATTTTAATTATTTTATCTGCACCATATTTTTTTAATTCACTATTATTATTAGTGTTGAAGGTAAGAATATTACAATCAACGTTTAGTTTTTTAGCAAGAGCACTTGAATACGAAACTATTTCAAACGCATTTTTTTTAATTTTTCCTTGAGAGGATTCGATGTAGGCTAATACAGACATATTTTTATTTTTTTATAATACTTTAGCTTCATTGTGAAGTAAATCAATTAATTGATCAATTTCGTCTGATGACACAAGTTTCACTTCTTGTCTTGGTTCAGGCTTGTGAAATTTAATAGAATTTGTTCTTAAATCTTGGTTAGAGCAAGGAACTACATCAAGAGGCTTTTGCCTTGCTTGCATGATACCTCGCATATTTGGTATTCTAAGATCGCTTTCTTCAACAAGTCCCTTTTGTCCACCAATAATAAGAGGAAGATTACAATTTAAAATTTCTTTTCCTCCATCAATTTCTCTTTCAATTGTAGCTTGATTGTTGTCAATTTCTAGACTGGTACAATTAGTTACAAAATTAATTTTAGAAAAACCGGCAATAAGTCCTGGAACCATACCTCCATTATAATCAATAGATTCTCTGCCTGCAATAATTAAATCATAAGGATTTGAATTTATATAATTAGTAATTTGTTTTGCAACAAAAAATCCATCATATGGTTCTGAATCAATTCTAATTGCTCTGTCAGCTCCAATTGCTAAAGCTTTTCTCAAAGTAGTTTCAGTGTTAGAAAGTCCAACATTAATCACATCAACAGTAGCATTTTGTTTTTCTTTAAACCACATGGCTCTTGTTAAACCAAACTCATCGTTAGGATTAATAACGAATTGAACTCCTTGATTGTCAAACGTCTTGTAGTCATCAACAAAATTAATTTTTGAGGTAGTGTCTGGAACATGGCTAATGCAAACTAAAATTTTCATGTAAAAAAGGTATTTATTGAGACGCAAATATATATAATTATTAAGAAAATACTATGCGTGCATAGCTTTTTTTACATTAAAAAAAAATTGTTTGTATAAATTATTTAATATTTTCGCGTAGAAATTAGTTTTAAATTATTTACATGAGAGTTATCCAATTCAGAGAAGCAATTTGTGAAGCAATGTCGGAAGAGATGAGACTGGATCAAAGTATCTATTTAATGGGTGAAGAAGTTGCTCAATACAATGGAGCTTATAAAGCATCTAAAGGAATGCTGGATGAATTTGGTGAAAAAAGAATTATTGATACGCCAATTTCTGAACTAGGTTTTAGTGGCATTGGAGTTGGGTCAACAATGACTGGAAATAGACCAATTATTGAATTTATGACCTTTAATTTTGCCCTTGTTGGAATTGACCAAATTATTAATAATGCTGCTAAAATTAGACAAATGTCGGGTGGACAATTTCCTTGCCCCATAGTTTTTAGAGGCCCTACTGGGTCTGCTGGTCAATTGGCTGCTACTCATTCTCAAGCATTTGAAAGTTGGTACGCAAACTGTCCTGGTTTAAAAGTTATTGTTCCATCAAATCCCTATGATGCCAAAGGTTTACTTAAGTCTGCAATTAGAGATAATGATCCTGTAATATTTATGGAATCTGAACAAATGTATGGAGATAAAGGTGAAGTTCCACAGGAGGAATATTTATTGCCAATTGGTGAGGCAGAGGTTAAAATTTCTGGAAAGGATGTAACAATTGTTTCATTTGGCAAAATATTAAAAGAGGCAGTCAAGGCAATAGATGAATTAAAAAAAGAAGGAATTGATGCAGAACTTATCGACTTAAGAACCATACGCCCTTTGGATATAGATACAATTCTAGAATCAGTAAAAAAAACTAATAGGCTTGTTATTCTTGAAGAATCCTGGCCATTTGGAAATATTTCAACTGAAATCACCTATCAAGTTCAAAATCAAATATTTGACTATTTAGATGCGCCCATTGAAAAAATTAATACTGCAGATACACCTGCACCTTACTCACCTGTTTTATTAGCTGAATGGATTCCTAATAGCAGCGATGTTATCAAATCTGTAAAAAAAGTGCTTTACAAATCTTAAATTTCTTAAACACGTCTTAGGTTTTTTATTTAAACCTATTTGACTATTTTTGCCACCATTAAAATCTAAAAAATAAAAATATGGAATCAACAATAATTTATTTACCAGTTGCATTAGCATTGTTAGGCTTAGCTTATATGACCTATAAAAAATCATGGGTTATGAAACAGGACGCTGGTGATGGTAAAATGAAAGAGATTTCAGATCATATTTATGAAGGAGCATTGGCTTTTTTAAATGCAGAATACAGACTTCTATCTGTTTTTGTTTTAGTTGTTAGTTTAGCTCTCGCAGCTGTATCTTTTATAGTTCCAACAACCCATATTTTGATTGTTGTTGCTTTTATATCCGGTGCTTTATTTTCTGCATGGGCTGGAAATATGGGGATGAAAATTGCCACCAAAACAAATGTAAGAACAACTCAAGCAGCTAGAACCAGCTTGCCAAATGCATTGAAAATTTCTTTTGGAGGTGGAACAGTCATGGGACTGGGTGTTGCTGGTTTGGCCGTTTTAGGTTTGACAGCATTTTTCATTATTTTTTATCAAGTATTTATGGGTGGAGGTTGGACCTCATCTGAAGATATGACCATTGTTTTAGAAACCCTAGCAGGGTTTTCACTTGGAGCAGAATCAATTGCATTGTTTGCACGAGTTGGTGGAGGAATTTATACTAAGGCAGCTGATGTTGGAGCTGATTTAGTTGGAAAAGTTGAAGCAGGAATTCCTGAAGATGATCCAAGAAATCCAGCAACTATAGCTGATAATGTTGGAGATAATGTTGGTGATGTTGCAGGAATGGGTGCTGATTTATTTGGTTCTTATGTAGCAACAGTACTTGCGTCAATGGTATTAGGAAATTATGTAATTAAGGATATGGGTGGAAGTATTTCTGATGTTTTTGGTGGAATAGGTCCAATATTACTTCCTGTTTTTATTGCCGGTGCTGGAATTATCATTTCTGTCATTGGAACAATGTTGGTAAGTATTAAAAACAATGATGCGAAAGAAAATGAAGTAATGGGAGCCCTAAATATTGGAAACTGGACATCAATTGCATTAGTTGCTGGTGTTTGTTATTTTTTATGTATTTGGATGCTTCCAGAAACTATGAAAATGGAATTTTTTGGAGAGGGATTAAAAGAAGTTTCATCAACAAGTGTATTTTTTGCAACACTGGTAGGATTGTTTGTTGGAGCTGTTATTTCATCTGTTACTGAATATTACACAGGTCTTGGTAAAAAACCTATTTTAAAAATTGTTCAACAATCAAGTACTGGTGCTGGTACAAATATTATTGCAGGTTTAGCAACTGGAATGATATCTACATTCCCCTCTGTACTATTATTTGCTGGAGCGATATGGTCCTCATATTATTTTGCTGGATTCTATGGTGTAGCTTTGGCTGCATCTGCTATGATGGCAACCACTGCAATGCAATTAGCTATTGACGCGTTTGGACCAATTTCTGATAATGCTGGTGGGATTGCGGAAATGAGTGAGCAAGAACCAATAGTTAGAGAAAGAACTGATATTTTAGATTCAGTTGGTAATACAACTGCAGCAACAGGAAAAGGTTTTGCTATTGCTTCTGCAGCATTAACTTCACTAGCTCTATTTGCTGCTTATGTTACATTTACTGGAATTGATGGGATTAATATTTTCAAGGCTCCTGTCTTAGCCATGCTGTTTGTTGGTGGAATGGTTCCTGTTGTTTTTTCAGCATTAGCCATGAATGCAGTTGGTAAAGCGGCTATGGAAATGGTTCAGGAGGTTAGAAGACAATTCAAAGCTATACCTGGAATAATGGAGGGAACAGGAAAACCAGAATATGATAAGTGTGTTGCTATTTCAACACAAGCCTCTTTAAAAGAAATGATGCTCCCAGGAGTTTTAACTATTGGGTTTCCTTTATTAATCGCTTTTGTTCCTATGATTTTTGGAATGGATAATTTAGCTATTGCAGAAATGTTGGGTGGATACATGGCTGGTGTAACTGTAAGCGGAGTGTTATGGGCAATATTCCAAAATAATGCTGGTGGTGCTTGGGATAATGCAAAAAAATCATTTGAGGCTGGAGTTGAAATTAATGGAGAAATGACTTATAAGGGTTCTGATGCTCACAAGGCAGCTGTCACAGGAGATACTGTAGGCGATCCTTTTAAAGATACCTCTGGACCTTCAATGAACATCTTAATTAAATTAACATGTTTAATTGGACTTGTTATTGCTCCGATTTTAGGTGGACACTCGTTGGATTCTAATCATGCTTCTGCTGATCGAGAAATTAAAAAAGAAGTAATAATTGAAACTGATAATGATGTTTGGACGATGACTATTAATTCTGAACAAACAACAAGTTCTGATGGTGTAACAACTAAAAAATCTGAATTTATATCTGGAACTAAAGATGAAATTATGTCTGAAGCTGACAAAAGAGGTATTGCAGCGATGGGACAAATTAATAAGAAATAGGCTTAAATAAAAAGTATATTTTAAAGACCTTTTAAAACGTTATCGATTTTGTCGGTAATTTTTTGAAGGTCTTTTTTATTTTTAACAAAATCTAAATCATCAACGTCTATTATAAGTAATTTACCTTTATCATAAGTTTCAATCCATGCTTCATACCTTTCGTTAAGTCTACTTAGGTAATCAATGCTGATTGAATTTTCATAATCACGCCCTCTTTTGTGAATTTGATCCACTAAATTAGGTATGCCACTACGTAAATAGACCAAAAGATCAGGGGCTTTAACAAAGGATTCCATTAAATTAAAAATTGATTTATAGTTGTCAAAATCTCTATTTGTCATTAATCCCATTGCTAAAAGATTTGGGGCAAAAATATTTGCGTCCTCATAAATAGTCCTGTCTTGAATAATAT
>CALKEO010000012.1 GCA_938088195.1 uncultured Flavobacteriaceae bacterium
TCCATTTAAGTTTAGAATCGAACTACTCTATAAACTTACAAAAGACGCTTTACAACTAAAGACAAATGTAATCAACATAGACGAGAAAAAGTTTCCTTTTACACTTGGATGGCACCCCTATTTTAACAGCATCGATTTGGATATGAGCGAGATTGAGTTTAGCAGCACAAAAAAAATTAAATCCAATAAAAACAATATTTCAGTAGGAGTTGAACCCTTTGAGTCGGAAATGCCTTTAAGTTTGAGTAAAAAACTGTTTGATGATGCTTTTATTTTAGAACAACCGGGCGTTAAATTTTACACACCAGAATATAACTTGGTTTTAAACTCGTCTGAAAAAGAGAACTTTTTACAATTATATACACCAATGAATACTAATGCAATTGCCATTGAACCAATGACAGGTATTTCAGATAGTTTTAACAACAAAATTGGGCTGAAAGAATTATCACCAGGAAAGAATTATAGCGTTGAATGGCAAGTAAATATTAAAATTAAATAATAAAATTTTTATTAAAAATTATCAAATCCCATAAAAATAGTTCGCCTTCAGTACCTTATGATCTAAAATTATTATTCGAAAAACTCTTTAGTCTTGAAGATAATTTCTTCAACAAACCACTACCCTTATCATTAAATGAATTAAAATACTATAAATCAAGGTCTGTTTGGGTAGATATTTTAGGGATCTCGCGTATCTGCATTTCTTTTTCAAGATTATCTACCTGCTGTTTTAAATCTTTGGTAAGAATCTTTTTGTTTCGTTTTTCAATCGGGGGATTTAACTTCTCAGCATTCTCAAATTTAATTACGTTTTCAAGAATATCTCTAGGTAATTGAGATCCTGCTTTGGTAAGAGTATCTAAAAACTCACGAGCAAAAAACTCATCAATTTGGATGCGTCTTTTTGTGGTGTGGGCAAACTTACCAATAATTCTGCAAACGTTATCACGCTCTTCTGGGCTTAATTTATCTGCAAACTCATACTCTTCGATCTTTTTTAAACTAAGTACAATAGGCTCTAAGGCATCTTTTGTAATGACATACACATTATAATCTCCAACATTATAATGAAACTGATTTATCACCTCTAAAGTGTTTGAAGGTATTACCAAAAATAAATCATTTTTTACATTATCATGCTTTGCATATTTTTTGAGAGTTTCTGTTTGATTTTTTATATACCTCGGAAAATTAGATAAATCATCATTGGCTGGGCTTTTGGCGTCAAAGACAATGAGTTGGTCCATAATTTCTATCGAGCTATCAGGCTTATTTCTAGGGTGAGGAAAATCTTCTTGACTAACGTAAGTTATGACGTTATTTCTACATATTAGCTGTAAATGGTTTTGAACATCTTTTTCATGGTCTGACCATTTAAGCTTCATTTTTTTTAAAACATCCTCTTTCTCTTTCACGCGCTCATCATTTAGTCGTGATTTCTCAGCTTCTAATGATTCCTGAAGGGTGAGAGCACTAGCAATATTTTTGTTAACTTCCTTTTGACGCCCCTCCTCTGCTTTTTGATAGGCTATGATTTCATTATTGAGTGTGTTACGCTCTCTTTCAACAATTGCAAGACGCTCTTCAATTGTTGCCTTTTCAATCCTTATTTGATCAAAGTTTTCTGTCCTTGCAGCTGCAATTTCTAGTTGTTTATTAAGATTTGTAATGATAGTATTTCTCTCACTCAGTTCAATTTCTAATGTTAATATTTTTGCATCTTTTTCTTCAAGTTGATACTCAGGACTTGACTTTGGTTTTTTTAAATAGATAGCCAACCCCACAAAACCAAATAATATAAATGCTAAAATGATATACTCCATATAGTTATTTTAAATGTGATTTAATTGAAAACATAAAATTAGGGAATAAATATAAAATTAAGCAGCTAAAATTATTCAAATCTATTGTCTACAGAGCGTTCGTTACAAAAAGAAATTTATTTCGTAAATTTCAATGATAGTAATATTTATTTTAATTTTTTAAAATGAGAGCATTTACAAAAAAATCTATTAAAGATTTACTGCAGTATGAACCTGAAAAAAAGTTAATTCATCAAATAGTATATAACATTGGTAGAAATGGATATCCTACTTTTGAAGATTGGTTTGACAAGAAACAAAAATTAAATATTGATAAAATTTTTGATTGTAATTCTGGAGTAAAATTTGATTGGAGTGAGTTTGGTAATTTCTCAAAAGCAACTAGTTACATTGATTTCATCAGCCCATCAAATAGGTTTATGAATTCTGAAGAAGATATCATTGACCGTGAAAAAAGAAGAATCCCAAGAATTGTTGATGGAGGATCTATAACACTTGGAAGCTTTCGTAGAATGAATTCGCCAAGTATAATCACATTATACCTTGACAATATCCAAATAAGCTTCTGGACAATCATCTTTAAATTAATCTGTGGTAAAAAATATAAATTTACTCAAGAAAAAATAGAAGAGTTAGCAAAGCTTGCTATTTATAAAACTTTATTTCATGAGTTATTTCACCTATTCATTGATGCTCAAAGCTATCTTTCAGAACATTTTAAATATAATTTTGAAATTGATGAAACCTTAGCGGTGGCCTTCTCTCGGATTCAAATAGGTTATGAAACAAAAAATCACTCTTTCATCAGTGACTACTTAGATCTAGCTTATTCATATACTTCAGATGGTTATAAAGACTGGGTTAACTATAAAGGAGAAGAACAATTCATTCATAAGCTTATTGAGTATATAGCAATTGATAAAAATCTAATTGATTTAGGGCAAGAAGTTACACCAATTGTTGAGGGATTATTGTATTCAATAATCGAAAACCCCAATACAGAAGTCAATATATTACATTCTTAATCTAAAAAAAATGGGTTTTAAAAAAGATATAATACTCGGAGCAATTGCAGGAGATGTAATTGGATCAGTATTCGAACACAGTTTTAGTATCCCAAAGGATTTTGAACTGTTTAGTTTAAAATCAAAATTCACAGATGATACGGTTTTAACTATAGCAGTTTTAGATTGTTTGTTAAATGATAATACATTAAATTTCGAAAAACCCTTAAAATCTTACACAAAAAAATATTTTAATAGTGGTTTTGGTCCAGGATTTGAAAATTGGGTATTGAAACCGAGTGGAGTAAAAGGTTTTAGTTGTGGTAATGGTGCTGCAATGCGTATAAGTGCTTTAAGTGCTTTAATTGATGACGAAAATATATTATTAAAATGTATTAAAGATGTAACAAATACGTCTCATAATCACGAAGAGTCTGTCAAGGGAGCAGTTGCTATAGGACTTTGCATCTTCAAAGCAAAAAATGGATTCACAAAACAAGAAATTAATGAGCATGTAACTTCTTTAGGGTATGAATTAAATTCTGATTTTGAAGCTATAAAACAACCATATAGAAAATATTTTGGGAATGGTGTGGAATACATCTGCCAGACTACTGTACCAATAGCTATATCATGTTTTTTACAAACAAATGATTATGAATCTTGTATTCGTTTGGCTATATCTTCTGGAGGAGATACAGATACTGTTGCTTGCATGGCAGGTGGAATTGCAGCTGCCTTCTATGTTGGTATTCCTCAACAGATAAAAGAAGAAACATTGAAAAGAATTCCAGAAGAATTTAAAGATATTTTAAATATGATTTAGATTATCAATTAATCCTATAAACTTATTCAATGATCTCATAGCATTATTATCATGTAATTTAAAATGACAAACATCGTTTCTAAACAGTCTTGAATCATCAATCATTTTGAGGATTTCTTTTTTATTTAAATTTTTAAAAATAGTGTCATCAAAATATCTTCCAATAAATTCTTTATACTGTTCAAAAGTTAGTTCTGAATCTACAACATCAACAAGCTTATCAGGGTATAAAATTTTTAAAGCTCTCACAATATCTCTTAGTTTATTCTCTAAACTTTCTATACTAAGGAACTTATGTGAATAGTCTCTTAACGCGTCAGCAACAACTCTTGTAGTTATAAGTTTAGAAAATGAATTGTTTTCGTTGATTAGTACCGCGGAATGTTTTGACAACAAATCCATCGCATGAAATAAGTTATCGTTGACATCAACTACTGGAAGTTTTTTTTCCTTTATAGATTTTTGATCAAATTTTATTTCATTTGCATACCTAGACCACATATCCTTTCTTCTGTACAATCCAACGTTTTTACTACCCTTATTATCAATTATTGGTAAAAGCGAAACACTGTGCTCAATAAATTTTGTTTTTAATAATGATATATCAGCACTGCTATCAACATAAATTAATTTTTTTGCAAAGGGTAATAAAAATTCTACTGTTTGATTCATTACATTATATTATTTCACTCAAAAGAGCAACCAAGTTAAAAACCTCAATTAAATACATTCACACAATTATTCAAAGATATAATTTATATTTTTCTATCTTTTTATTTATTCGCTTATCCAAATACTCATTTTTACCTTCTAGTCTTTCTGCTATTTGAATGGCTTGCAAATGGTATTTTTTAATTTTCGCATTGTCCCATTTTATAGGGGGATTCTGTAAATTTGTGATGCGGTCACAAAGTTTTACAATAGCCACTTCCCTACTCAAATCTAAAATACGATTCAAGCTGTCGTCCATTTGGTCTTTTTTATCAAGCGTGCTGTCTTTAGTCAAGGCTAGAACACCCATTGCGACTGCGTTGCCAAAATCGTCCTCAAGCGCCTTAAAACTTAGCGCTGTGTCTTCCAAGACATCATGAAGTAAAGCTAGCTGTATTGCGATTTCAAGATTAAAATCCGGTTTTTGTTTGTGCGCCATAAAAACCTCCATGGCAACATTTGATAAATGAACAATATAAGGGAGACCATTGGGCATTTTTTGTTTCCCGTGCTTCTCAGCCGCAAAGTCAATGGTTTTTTGGTAAATGGTTTGAATGTTAGTATCCATCATATTACAAAGATATACAACGTCTAGTTAAAACGATTCATTTGACTCAAATCCTCCGCGAAATAGTTCGATTTCACTCCCTTCTGCTCCACTTTTTATTCCCAAAAATAATTTTTTATTCTTGGGAATAATTTTTTATGAAAATAACTAAATCATCATTAAAATAGTTCGACTTTACTCCTCTTGACACCACCAAATGGGACAAACTCAAATTTTTTGAGATTTGTCCCTTTTTATTTTATTTAAGTCCTGTAGTTACACATTTATGTCTCCAAGTTTTGACTATTATCGCTTTTATAGTAGATTATAAACAAAAAGAGCCGCAAGTTGCGGCTCTTTAGGGTTGTAATAATATGTTTATCTTTTAAAAATTATATCTCAACGCAAATTCATGGGTTTCTCCAATATCAGCCAAAGAGGCTCGTGTGCTTCGCTCGTAACCCCATCCGAAAGTAAGGTTCTTGTCTTCGTATTCCATTAAATTAAATTCAGCAATAATCGCATAGGATTCATCGGTTCTGTAACTCCCACCTATGTTGAAAATTTCTTTGAAAATAACCATGGTATTAAAATCATATGACGATGGC
>CALKEO010000013.1 GCA_938088195.1 uncultured Flavobacteriaceae bacterium
GCTTAAAAAGAATATGCCATATGATGGATTATTCTTTGATATTCATGGAGCAATGAGTGTAGAAGAAATTGATGATCCAGAGGGAGATTTTATTAAGAAAATTAGAAATGTTATTGGTTATGAAACTTTAATTTCAACATCAATGGATCTTCACGGAAATGTTTCTGTAGAACTAGCAGAAGAAACTGATTTAATAACTTGTTACAGGATGGCTCCCCACGAAGATGCTTTAGAATCTAAAAAAAGGGCGGTAGAAAACCTCTTAGAGAGATTAGAATCAAAAAAAGGTAAACCCCTTTACAAAGCTAGAATTGAAGTTCCAATTTTATTGCCAGGAGAAAAAACGAGTACTAGAATTGAGCCTGGAAAAAGCTTATATGCAAAAGTAAATCCTATAACTAAAAGTCCTGGAATAATAGATGCAGGAATTTGGCTGGGATATCCTTGGGCAGATGAGCCAAGAAATCATGGGGTGATAATGGTAACAGGTGATAATAAAAACGCTGTAAGTCAGGCGGCAGAATATCTAGCAGAAAGTTTTTGGAATGTCAAAGATGAATTTGAATTTGTGGCCCCTGTTGCTTCATTGGATGAAAGCCTAAATTTAGCATTAAAAAGTAAAGAAATTCCTTATATCATTAGTGATATGGGAGACAACCCAACTGCCGGAGGAGCTGGAGATGTAACATGGACATTAAGAGAAATACTTAAAAGAGAGGAGTTCATAAATAATAATGGTCCAAGTGTAATTTACGCTTCAATCCCTGGTCCTGAGCTTACCAAAAAGGCTGTTGAAATTGGTGTTGGTAACGAAGTTGAGGCGCTTGTGGGTGCACAAATTGATAATCGTTACTCCCCTCCCATCAAAATCAAAGGAAAAATTACAGCCATCAAACATGGTGATAAATACGCTGAAACAGAAGTTGTGGTGCAATCTGGAAGTATTAAAATAATTGTCACAAAAAAAAGAAAACCATACCACAAGCTATCAGACTTTACAGAACTAAATATCAATCCCAATGAATCCGATATTATAATTGTAAAAATCGGCTATTTGGTTCCTGAGCTTTACAATATCAATAAAGGTTGGACTATGGCCTTAACACCTGGTGGAGTTGATCAAGATTTAGATAGATTAGATTATAAAAGAATAAAACGACCTATGTTTCCATTGGATGATTTTGAAAACAAACCTGATTTGAGTTCAAAACTAATAGAAATTTCAAATAAAAATTAATTTAAATATCTAAACTAAATAATTTTAAAAAACACAGGATAGATTTACAAGTCATACTATTTAACTCCGTTCATATATCAACTAGGATGTTAATGTCTTGAATTAATCTTGAAATTTCGTTTTCAACAGTCCCATCGTATATACCACGAATTTGTTTGTTAGTGTCAACCAAAATAAAATTAGGGGTGTGAATGAAATCTTGTAGACCTCCATCCCCTTGATCTAATACAGCAAAATAACTTTTTCTGGCTAATTCATAAATATGTTTTTTTGATCCGGTAGTAATATTCCATTTACTATCGATTACACCCTTTTCAATAGCATATTTTTTGAGAACCTCTACATTATCAATTTCTGGAGTAACAGACATTGATAACAACATTACATCATTATTTTTAATAAATTCCTCCTGAACTAATAACATATTATTTGTCATGATGGGACAAATGCTAGGGCAACTTGTAAAAAAGAAATCAACTACATAAATTTTGTTTTCATAATCTTTTGAACTAACCTTAATTCCATTTTGATTAATTAAATTAAAATCTTTAACTCGGTGATTATCACTAACATTTCTAATACTTTTATCAACCAATTTTGGATTAAAATCTGAGGGGTTATAGATTGGAAGTTGTTTTGTTGAAACTTCATCGCAGGAAATAAAAACAAATAATAATAAAAAAATTAGCTTACTTCTAAACATTATTTGCAATAGAAATTGAATTACTGGCTAAAAACTCTTTTGCCTCAGAAATTTCTGGACGTGAACTATTTGTGTCTGCGCTTAACTTAACTAATTGATCGAAATAATAAACTGCTAATTTAATATTATTAAGTTTTTCAGCTGCTTTAGCTGCTCCATATATGCCATTAAATCTATTTGGGTGACCTTTTAAATTTTCTTCATATGATTCCAGAGCTTGTTTAGGTTTATTCAATGCTAAATAAAGGTCAGCTAAAAGTTCATCTGCTGGAATAATTTCACCAGGTGTAACAGCTGCTTTCGAGGTCTTACTCTCTAAATTGGATGCTAGTTTCATATACTCAATCGCTTTATTAGAATTTCCTTTGGAATATTCAATCCATCCTTTTACTGCTTCAATTTGAATTGTAACTTGACCACTTTCATAAGAGTTTTTGGCTTCATTTAATTTATCACGAAGAATAATCAAAGATTTTAATTCTTTCTCTGCAGCATTACTATTCCCAGTATTTGAAAAACCTAATGCTCTAGAAAAATGAAGCATTGCTTTTGGCCAATGTGCTTTATCCCAATCTAATTTAGTTTTGGGAAGTTCCAGCTGAGTAGCTAATTCCCAGTTTTTATTTTCTATTGCTAATCTAGATGGTACTGCAATTAAAGCATATGCTGAGGCAAAGTGATCAGCAGGAAAAACTTCTTTTATGTTTTTCATTTTATTCATTTCTGCTTGTGCTTTTACATTATCTCCAAGCTGAAGGTATGCATAAACCAGATAGTCTAAAGCGTGTATTTCACTAACCCAATTTGCATTAGGATTTACGGATTCTGCATAGCATACTGCAGAATCAGCGGAATCAATATTAGATTTAATTGATTCATTCCACAAACCTAATCTTGTAAATATATGAGAGGGCATATGCTGTGCATGTGCTGATGAAGGAGCAATTACTGCATATTTACGTGCAGTTGTTAAAGCCATATGAGCTAGTTCCGGTGAATCGTAATTATGTATTATATAATGAGCAATTCCAGGATGATTAGGATATTTTTCAAATAACTTTTCTAGTATTTTTCCTGATTTTTTTTGTTTACTGTAAGTTTTATCATTTAGATCTGCGGTGGCAAGCACAGAAAGGGAGTAAAAAACTGCTGTTTCAACATCATCGGGATACTTTATATATAATTCTTCCATTTTACTTTCGTAATTCAACTTTCTGGTTTGGGTGTCTAAATTTTGCCAATCTTTAAAATAAATACTAACAGCATCTATATAATCTTTTTCTTTTTCATTGTTTGGAGTTAATATTTTAGCAACTTTTAAAAGTTCTTCTCCCCGCTTAAGCGATTTTGGATTTTGTTTAAAGGATAATGGATGATTTAAAATACTCATCGCTGCTCCCCAATATGCCATTAAACATTCTGAATCTTTATCTAAAATACTTACAAATGCTTTTTCTGCTTCAGCATATTCGAAAGAGTGAATTAAAGTTAATCCTAAGTCAAAGGTTTCTCTCAAATCATACCTGCATGAAAGGGAAAAACTAACTTCACCAAAATTAGGATCACCACATAATAATAAGTCCCCTCGATTTAATTCTAAATTTGCAAAAGTTGGTGATTCTAAAGAGCTTATTTTTTTGTTATTACAAGATGAAAAACTTATAAAAATGAAAAAAAGCAGTATTAATTTACCAAAATGAGTCATGATTTTTAATTTTAAAATGATATTATGAGATTTTATCTCAATTATAAAATTAAAAAAAAAACTTATTTGATTCCATCAATTATTGAACTTTCAATAAAAAAATAGAGATTTTAAAATATCTAAGATTTTTTTTTGAATGAAATGAATAAGAATTCCTGAAAAGTATTGAAAGGAGTTAAGTGACTTGTAATAAAAGAATTAATCAAGGTAAAATGATTTTTAAATTCTTTAATGAGAGATTCTTTGCTATACCTAGTTACATCTAAACCGCTACACTTCATAGGACCATTTAATGAAAACGTTGCTAAAATTAATTTTCCGTTAGTTGAGATGTTGTTGCTTGTTAATGAAATGTAATTTTTAATATGTTTTTTACT
>CALKEO010000014.1 GCA_938088195.1 uncultured Flavobacteriaceae bacterium
CTTTGCTTCGTTTATACCATCATCAGACATTTCTATAATCCAATGATGCTCGAACAAATCTCTGAACACTTCCATATTTTTAGGAAGATGATTTGGCCAAAAATTACTTAAAAATTGCATAAGTCTATCTGAAAAATGATCTGGAAAAAATTTAAATTTACTAGCAATGATGTCTACCTTTCTTTTTAACTCAAAAAGTGTTGGAAGAAAATTAGTTCCAAGCTTCTCTATAACTAAAAAAGTATCCTTACTATATTTTTTTGCTGCATCGTAACAATCCCTATGGACATAATCTCCAAGTGTTGGAAGCGTTTTAAATGTTTTAAGAATATCTCTCCTAATTTTCCAAAAATCATCAGGATTGTTTGAACCAACATAAAATACTTGATTTTTTTTTGGCTTTGGGTAAGTGTCTAATCTTACGGCAAAGACAGCTAATTTTCCTGCACATCCCGACACATTATGTAATAATCTTTCATCAGCATTGTATCTTGCAGGAATTGTAGAATCAACTTGTCTTACTATTTCAGAATATTTATTGTCAGATGCTGATTTGTTGGAATTTATTACGTCTAACTTATCGTAATTTTTATTTTGTAAATTATTTAAAATTTCCTCAGGATTAGATCCTAAGTTAATTTCTAATTCATTAATTAATTCTAATTCACCGTCTATATTGACTTTAGCATACAGGGCTAGCTCAGTAAATGCAGGACCTCGTTGTACAAGTGATCCACCTGAGTTGTTACATACACCACCAACAATTGAAGCTCCAATAGATGTAGATCCAATAATTGAATGAGGTTCTCTATTAATTGGTTCTAATTTTTTTTCTAAATCATACAATGTGCTTCCTGAAAATCCAATTATTTGTTTGCCTTCGTTGATAAGATGAATATCATCAATTCTTAAAGTGTTTACTATAACAATTGGACGATCATAATCATTACTGTTTGGAGTAGATCCCCCTGTCAAACCTGTATTAGCTGCTTGCATGATAACAATTACATCTGCTTTCAAGCATACCTTTAATACTTTCCAAAGTTCAATTAATGAACCCGGCCTTAAAACAGCAAGCGCTTCTCCGTCTCCATATCGCCATCCTTTTGAATATGGGGTTTTTCTCCAACTTGCTGTGATAACATATTTAGTTCCAATAATATCAATTAATTCTTGAATCATATGTTAAATAAGAGTATTAAATTATTATATATTTGCAATTCATTTAATGAACTAATATAATCCATTATGATAAGATTCATTCTTTTTCTTTTTATTGTTTTAATAACCCAATCCTGCTCTAATAATTCTGTATTTTTAATAGATGCTTCCACAAATCATGATGATGGTAAAAAAGTCTATTTGATTGAATACGGCAGAGACAATAGGCCTGCTGCTGTTGACTCAACAGAAGTTTTTGAAGGAAAATTCAAATTTACTGATTCTATTGTGGTTCCAGAAATGCATTATATTTATTTCGAAAATGAAAGAGAAAATCTTCCTGTTATTTTAGAGCCTGGTACTATTAAAATAGAAATCTTTAAAGACAGTATGAGATCTTCTAAAATTACTGGAACAAAATCTAACGAAGATTTTTTTAGATATGTTAAGCAAACAAAAGCTTTTTATATCGAATTAGATAAAATTCAATCAGAACTTAGAGGAACATCATTAAGCGACTCATTAATTTCCAGTGATTTAAAAGACCAGTTTGAGCAAATGAGATCCAAATTAAATGATTATGAACTTGATTTTATGAACACTAATAACGATTCTTATATTTCAACACTAATTTTACAAAGAATGTTAACTCAACAAGAAATTGAATTAGAAAATGCTGAAAAGATATATGAAAATTTTACTGATCTAATTAAAAAAACTAATTCTTCAAAAAGCATCAAAGAGGGTATAGATTATTTAAATGAAAGTAAAAAACAATCCCCCACTATTGGATCAATAGCTCCAGATTTTAGTGGTCCTGATTTAAATGGAAATGTTCTTGATTTTTCAGATGTTAAATCAAAAGTTATTATGGTCGACTTTTGGGCATCATGGTGTGGTCCTTGTAGGATAGAAAATCCTCATTTAGTTTCATTAAATAAAAAGTATTCAAATGATGAGTTTCAAATTGTAGGAGTTTCTTTGGATAGAGACAAAGAATCGTGGGCCAACGCAATTAATGATGATGGACTTGAAAATTGGATTCATGTTTCACATGTAAAGTTTTGGAATGAGCCAATTGCAAAACTCTATAACATAACCAGAATGCCAACAACGTTTGTTTTAAATTCTGAAAAAAGAATCATTGCAATGGATTCAAAAGGTTCTGATTTAGAAAAAATAATTATTAAACAACTTTCCCTAAATTAGTCAGAATATTCTTTTTTTTGAATTTATAATAAAGAAAAGCAATGGAAACATCATAAGTATTATCACCCAAAGATTTTCATCTATAATTTGAGGTTTAATCAATATTGTTACCAATAATCCCGCAATTGCTCCTCCAAAATGTGCAGTATGACCTATATTTCCTAAATTTTTATTCATTCCATAAATGCTGTAAAGAAGATAGCATATGCCAAACACATAGGCAGGTAATGGAATTGGTAAAAAAAGCATAATTAATTTCATTTCAGGAAATAGAATTATTGAGGAATAAACAATTCCAGTAACAGCACCACTGGCGCCCACAGCTGAGTAGAAGGGTTCTTTATTATGAAATTGTAGAGTAAAGTAATTGCCTACATAGAGACTAATAATATAAATAATTAAATAATTTAACGATCCTACCTGTACAATTACTTGTCCAGAAAATATATAAAGTGTAAATAAATTTAAGATTAGATGGTTCTTATCTACATGTAAAAACCCAGAGGAAAACATTCTGATTTTATCTCCTTTGAGTATCGAACTAATTTCAAATTTATATTTATTGAAAAAATACTGGTCTTTAAATCCTTTAAAAGAAATTAAAGCAGTCACTATTATTATAAAAAAAGTATAAATAATTTTGTTTTTTAATTTAAATAACTAAATCTAAGTAAAAAATAGCAACATTAAGGGTGTGTCTTTATTATTTTTAATTTATTTCATTTTTATATAATAGATTTGCATAAATGAATTTTATAACAAAATTATTTATTGCTCCATTATTAATATTCATTTCCTACTTACCGTTTAGATTACTTTATTTTATATCTGATATTTTTTACTATTTTCTATACTATATCATTAGATTTAGAAGAAAAATTGTTCGAAAAAATTTAGTGCTCTCTAAAATAGCTTTGAATAAAAAAGATTTAATAATAATCGAAAAAAAGTTTTATCGACACTTAACAGATGTATTTTTTGAAACGTTTAAGTTTTATAGTATTTCACCAGATGAAATGAAAAAACGGTTTTATATCGAAAACCCTGAACTATTTTATGAATTTGAGAAAAAAAATAAAAGCGTGATGTTTATGACTTCACATTATGGTGGATTTGAATGGTTTTTGTCAATTACTTATCATGTTCCTCAACTTCCTTTTGCTGTTTATACTCCTCTTTCTAATAAAAGCCTAGAGTCTTTAATTAAAAAATTTAGATTAAGACATGGTTCTAAATTAATATCTCGCTATAAAGCTGGCGCATATATAAAAAAACAACTTAAAGAAAATAAACTTTTTTTGTATGGAATGGCGGCCGATCAATCAGCACAAATTAGGTCAATTACATATTGGAAAGAATTTTTAGGAATTAAAGTTCCTGTTTTTACTGGATCAGAAAGAATCGCAAAACAACATAATATCCCTGTTGTTTTTGGAAAAGTTGTAAAAATAAGTAGAGGTTATTACAAGGTTGTTGTCGAATTAATTTCAGAATTTCCAAATGATTATGAAAACTATAAGATTACAGATATATATCTTGAGAAATTAGAAAAACAAATAAGAGAAGTCCCAGAGTATTATTATTGGACACATAACAGATTTAAACATAAAGATAAAGCACCTAAAGACTAATTATTTCCTGTATTAATGATTCAATTTCTTTAATTAAATTTTGAGCTTTACTCTTGTTTTTAGCCTCACTATAAATTCTAATTATAGGTTCTGTATTTGATTTTCTTAATTGCACCCAACTTTCATTAAAATCAATTCTTACTCCATCAACTAAATCAATTTTTTCGTTTTCATATTTTAATGCAACTTTATTTAAAATATTATCAACATCGAAACTCTTGGAAAGATTGATTTTTTCTTTGATCATATAATATTTAGGGTAAGTGTCAAGTAATTGACTTGCTTTTAAATCTAGTTCGGCATACAAAGATAAAAACAACCCAATTCCGACAATTGCGTCTCTTCCATAATGACTTTTTGGATAAATCACTCCACCGTTACCTTCACCTCCAATAACTGCGTTACAGTCTTTCATTTTCTTTACTACATTTACCTCCCCAACAGCACTGTAAAAATGAGCTTGATTATGTTTTTGTGAAATATCCTTTAAAGCTAGAGATGAAGAAAGATTTGATACAGTTGGACCAGGATTATTTTTAAGAACATAATCTGAACAAGCAACTAGAGTATTCTCCTCTCCAAAAATTTCGCCATTTTCACATATAAATACTAATCTATCTACATCAGGATCAACAGCTATACCTAGATGAGCTTTATTTTCTACAACTTTATTTGAAAGTTCAGTCAAGTTTTTCTTTAAAGGTTCAGGATTATGAGGAAAATCTCCGTTAGGTTCACAGTAAAGCTTCACAACTTCAACATTTAAAGCTTTTAAGAAATCTGGAACTATGAGACCTCCTGTTGAATTAACTGCATCAACAACAATCTTAAGATTTTTTTTTTTAATTTTTTCTGTATTAACTAATTTTAAATTTAATACTGATTCAATATGAAGTTTAATTGAGTCCTCTTTTTTAATAATTGTACCTAAATCATAAACCTCGGAAAATACAATATCATCAGATTGTGAAATAGATATAATTTCTTTACCTGACGAATTATCTAAAAATTCTCCATTTTTATCAAGTAGTTTTAATGCATTCCACTCTGTTGGATTGTGGCTTGCAGTGATTATTATTCCTCCATCAGCATTATATTTTTTGACCATAAGTTCTACTGTAGGAGTTGTTGATAAGCCAACATCAATTACGTTTATTCCAATAGAAATTAGAGAGTTTTGGACAAAATTTTGAATCATTTGACCTGAGATCCTTGCATCTCTTCCAATAACTACAGAAAGATTATTATTTTTTGAATTGTTCTTTAACCATTGCCCGTAAGAACATCCAAACTTTACAGCATCAATAGGTGTTAAATTGTCACCTTGCTTCCCTCCAATAGTACCTCTAATCCCTGAAATAGATTTAATTAATGTCATACAACAAATATACAATTTGAATAACTTTTAGCTTACTTTTATAATAAAATATCATTTTGTTTTTTAATTATAAGTCATTAATCTTTTTAGTTATATTCTTATCATATTCGTGTCATGATACAACTCAGGATAGTGGATTTAAAAATGGACTTATTGTTTCTGCAAAAATTGAAGCTTCTCAAGCTGGAATAAATATTTTGAAACAAGGCGGTAATGCTTTTGATGCTATGATAGCTACGGAATTAGCACTTGCTGTAGTTTACCCCAACGCAGGTAATTTAGGTGGAGGAGGGTTTTTAGTTTACAGATTATCTGATTCCAGTACAGGTTCTTTAGATTTTAGAGAAAAATCCCCTCTGCAATCTAAAAAGAATATGTATTTAGATAACAATGGAAATGAAATAGAAGGTTTAAGTACGACTGGTGCATTATCCGTAGCAGTTCCAGGAACTGTTGCGGGAATTTTTAAAATCTATGAAAAGTACGCTTCTCTTCCGTTGAAAGTGTTATTTGAGCCAGCAATTAAATTAGCTGAAAATGGATTTGTTTTGACTTCAAAACAAGCTCAGTCACTTAACTCAAATTATAAAATCATTAAAAATAATAATGATTCAATTTCATTATTTCACAATAAATTTAAAGAAGGAGATTTATTTATAAATAATGCTCTGGCTAATTCTCTTCGTATAATTTTAAAAAATGGAAGAGATGGCTTTTATAAAGGAAGTATTAGTAAACAAATTATTGAATACGTCAATGCTAGAAATGGAATTTTAAGTCAAGAAGATTTCAATAATTATCAAGCTGTTTGGAGAGATCCTATCAAGTTTAAATACAAAGATCTAGATATTATAAGCATGGGTCCACCATCTAGTGGAGGAATTGTTCTTGCACAAATTCTCAAAATGATAGAACCTTACGATATTTCAAAATTTTATCATAATAGTCAAAAATACATACAATTATTAGTTGAAGCCGAAAGAAGATCGTTTGCTGATAGAGGAAAATATTTAGGTGATCCCGACTTTAACTATATTCCTTCAAAAGAATTATTAAATAATAAATATTTAAAAGAAAGAATGAATAATTTTTCTTTTAAAAGAGCTTCACAATCAAAATATATCAAATCTGGAGATATTTCTTTTGATGAAAGTGAAGAAACAACACATTACTCAATTGTTGATAAATATGGTAATGCAGTTTCTGTAACAACAACTTTAAATGGAAATTATGGTTCAAAGCTCTTTCCTCCTTCTCTTGGATTTTTTTTGAATAATGAAATGGATGACTTTTCTATAAAACCAGGCTTGCCCAATATGTATGGAATGATTGGAGGAGAAATAAATAAAATTGCTCCAAATAAACGAATGCTAAGTTCAATGACTCCAACAATTGTAGAAAAAAACAATGACCTTTATCTTGTGTTAGGAAGTCCCGGAGGACCTACTATTATAACTTCGGTCTTACAAACCATACTTAATGTAAATGAATTTCAATTTAAAATTGATAAGGCAGTTAATTCACCAAGATTTCATCATCTTTATTTACCTGACTTGATATATTATGAAAATAATTCAATTAATGAAAAAATTAAAGATTCATTAATTTTAAAAGGATATTTTTTTAATGATAAAAAAACATCCATTGGAAGGGTAGATGCTATTCAGGTGACTAGTAATGGTTTTTTAATTGGGGGGGCTGATAAAAGAGGAGATGATAAAGCAGTAGGATATTAATGTAACATACCTAATTAATCATTTTAAAAATTGTAAATTGCTAGCTTGATTTTATTTACAAATGAAAGATGAAATTTCCGTAAATGGAGCTAGAGCCCACAATCTAAAAAATATTGATTTAAACATTCCTAAAAACAAATTAGTCGTAATAACCGGTATTTCTGGAAGTGGCAAATCTTCATTGGCATTTGATACAATTTACGCTGAGGGTCAAAGAAGATATATAGAAACATTTTCTGCATACGCAAGACAATTCATTGGAGGATTAGAAAGACCTGATGTTGATAAAATTGACGGTCTATCTCCTGTGATTGCTATAGAGCAAAAAACCACTTCTAAAAACCCAAGATCTACTGTTGGAACAATTACTGAAATATACGATTATTTAAGATTATTATATTCTAGAGTTGCAGATGCATATAGTTACAATTCTCAAGAAAAAATGGTCAGTTACAATGATGATGAAATTGTAAATTTAATATTAAGTTCATTTATCGATAAAAAGATAAGTATTCTTTCTCCTGTTGTTAAAGCGAGAAAAGGTCACTACAGAGAACTTTTTTTGACAATTAGAAAACAAGGATTTGTAAAAGTAAGAATCGACGGTGTTGTTCAAGATTTAGTTTCAAATATGAAACTTGACAGGTATAAAATTCATGATATAGAAATTGTTATTGATAGATTAATAGTAAAACAAGATAAATCGTCTATCAAGAGATTAAAAGAAAGCATTTTGACTGCCATGTATCATGGTGATGAATCACTTGTTGTTATTGAAGAGGAGAGTAAAAAAAATAAATATTTTAGTCGAAATCTCGTATGTCCCTCATCTGGGATTTCATATGCTAAACCTGAACCAAATTCGTTTTCATTTAACTCTCCCAAAGGAATGTGTCTAAGATGTAATGGACTCGGCACTGTGAATAAAATTAATTTAAACAGTGTTATTCCTGATAAAAATGCTTCTATACATTCAGGTGGAATTATACCAATTGGAAGTTATAAAAACAATTGGATGTTTAAACAGTTGTTAACTATTTCTAATCGGTATGATTTTGATTTAAAAGATCCAATAAAAAAAATACCAAAATCTGCAATTGAAATCATACTAAATGGAGGAAATGAAACTTTTTCAGTAGAATCTAAGACATTAGGATTAACAAGAAAATATGAAATTGATTTTGAGGGTATCCTAACTTTTATTGAAAATCAGTATAATGAAAATCACTCATCAAGAATAAAAAGATGGGCAAATGGTTTTATGGAAAACCAAATTTGCTCTAGTTGTAATGGTTCCAGATTGAATAAAGAATCCATGAATTTTTATATAAATGAAAAAAGCATATCAAATTTATGTGATATGGATATTTTTGATCTAAAAAAATGGTTTTCCAAATTACAACCAAAATTAGATGACAGAAGAAAAATAATTGCTAACGAAATAATAAAAGAGTTGAACAAGAGATTGGATTTTTTATTAAATGTTGGATTAGATTATTTATCATTAAATAGACCCTCAAAATCACTTTCTGGAGGAGAATCTCAAAGAATTAGATTAGCAACACAGATTGGATCTCAATTGGTCGGAGTTTTATATATTCTTGATGAGCCAAGTATTGGATTACATCAAAGAGATAATTCAAAATTAATCGAATCTTTAAAGGGATTAAGAGATATAGGAAACTCGATAATTGTAGTTGAACATGACAAGGAAATTATGGAAAATGCTGATTATATAATCGATATTGGTCCTAAAGCAGGAAAGAATGGAGGGGAAATCATTTTTCAAGGTACTTATAAAGAAATGATTAAAAAAAATACTCTTACGGCACAATTTCTTAATGGAAAGAAAGAAATAGAAGTACCAATTAAAAGACGTAATAAATCAACCAAATCATTAAAATTATTAGGTTGTTCAGGAAATAATTTAAAGGATATAGATGTTGAATTTCCTCTTGGAGTTATTATTGGAGTTACTGGTGTTTCAGGGAGTGGAAAATCAACATTGATAAACGAAACTTTGTATCCTATTTTAAACAATTATTTTTTTAATGGAGTTAAGGAACCTAAACCATATAAAAAAATATCAGGAATTGAAAACATTGATAAAGTAATTGAAATTAATCAAACACCAATTGGAAGAACACCAAGAAGCAATCCAGCAACTTATACAGGTGTTTATAGTGATATAAGATCTTTATTTACTTTGACACCAGAATCACTAATAAGAGGATATAAACCTGGGAGATTTAGTTTCAATGTTGTTGGAGGACGATGTGAAACTTGTCAGGGGGCAGGATTAAGAAAGATTGAAATGAACTTTCTTCCTGATGTTTATATAAATTGTGATACTTGTAATGGGAAACGATTTAATAGGGAAACATTAGAAATCAGATACAAAGGCAAATCAATTTCAGATGTTTTAAATATGACAATAATCGAAGGCTGTAAGTTTTTTAAAAATTTTCCTAAAATTCTAAGAAAACTTATAACCATTAAAGATGTGGGTCTTGGGTATATTACATTAGGTCAACAATCTACTACCCTTTCTGGTGGGGAGGCTCAAAGAATAAAACTTGCTTCAGAGCTTTCTAAAAAAGATACTGGAAACACTCTATATATTTTAGATGAGCCAACCACAGGTCTTCATTTTGATGATATTAAAGTTTTATTGGAAATGATAAATAAATTGGCAGATAAGGGTAATACTATAATTATTATAGAACATAATATGGATGTTATTAAAACTGTAGATCATATAATTGAAATTGGAAAAGGAGGAGGAAGAAATGGAGGAGAAATTATTTTCAACGGCTCCCCAGAAGAATTGATAAAAAGTTCAAAAAGTCCTACTGCAAAATATTTGAAAAAAGAACTAACTTCGAATTAACAATGAATAATTCAGATTTAAAAAATTGGAACGAAATTAAAACTAATGATTCTTGGTCTGTTTTTAAAATTATGGGGGAATTTGTTGATGGATACGAAAAAATGAGTAAAATTGGACCATGTGTTTCAATATTTGGTTCAGCAAGAACAGATTCAAGTGATGACTTTTATAATTTAACAACTCAAATCGCTAAAGATATCGTTAAGTTAGGTTTTGGTGTTATTACAGGTGGTGGACCTGGAGTAATGGAAGCGGCTAATAAAGGAGCTAAGTTAGCTTTAGGGTCGTCTGTTGGGTTAAATATTAAATTACCTTTTGAACAACATGATAACCCTCATATAGATGAGGATAAATCATTAGATTTTGATTACTTCTTTGTTAGAAAGGTTATGTTCATGAAATATTCAAAAGGTTTTGTTGTTATGCCAGGTGGATTTGGTACTCTTGACGAACTCTTTGAAGCTATAACATTGATACAAACAAAAAAATCAGAAAAATTTCCTATTATTTTGGTTGGCTCCTCTTTTTGGACTAAGTGTTACAGTTGGATAAAAGATGAGTTGCTAATAAAATATGAATACATTTCAAAAAATGATTTAGATTTAATTTCAATTGTTGACACATCTAAGGAAGTTGTTGAAATTCTTTCAAATTTTTACAAAAAAAAATCACTTCGTCCAAATTTTTAATTTCAATTATATATGAGATTAATTATTTTAATTGTAATTATATTATTTTCTTTAAAATCTAATTCTCAAGTAAATCAGTATCAAATTAATGCAAGATTTGACGTTATTGATAAAAAAATAAAAATCAAACAAACATTAAAGTTTTATAATAACTCAAGTAAAGATTTAAGTTTTTTAATATTAAATGATTGGGCTAACTCCTACTCCAACTCAAAATCTAGTTTAGGCTCACGACTTTCTGAAGAATATTCTCTTTTATTTCAAAGATCTACCAAAAATCAAAGAGGATATACATTAATTGATAAAATATATTCTGGATCAAAAGAGTTTAAATATAAAAGGCCTAAAGACAAATACGACTTTATAAAGATTGATTTGGCAAACAAACTAAGAAAAGGTGATTCAATCCAATTAAACATAGATTATGATATTTTAATTCCTGATAATTCTTTTACCGGTTATGGAATTAACAAATCAAATGAAATAAACATTAGAGATTGGTACTTTACATTTTCTAAAATTAAAAATGGCAATTGGATTCAAGAAAGTAATTTAGATTTAAATGACTTGTCAATTGACCCTGGTGAATTTACCTTTCAATTGAGTTATCCTAAAGATTTTTTCTTAATTAGTAATTTGGACAAACAATCTTTAAGTGAAAAATCAAATTTTAAAAAATTTATTTCCAAAAAAAGTATTAGAAAAAATTCTGGTATAATTTTGACTAAAAAAGATAATTTCAAAAAATACACATTAAATAATATAAATATTTATTCAGATTTTGAATCATTCAAAGAAAAAGAGGATTCTTTATTAAACAAGGTATTTAAATATGTGGATAAAAAAATTGGAAATAAAATTCCTTTAAATAATACAAATATTAATGTAATTAAAACAGATTCTTTGTTAAAAAGAATTTTCAATTATGCGGAAAATAAATTAGGTAAATATAGATTTAATAACATAGTAATTTCAAACTTTAACAGACAAAGAAGGCCAATTTATGGGTTAAATAATATTCCTAAAATAATCAGCCCTTTCAATCAGTCTTTTCTTTTTGAATTTAATTTTTTAAAAGAATTTCTTCATACTTTTTTGAATGAAACAGTATCTGTGCAATACAGAGAAAAGTATTGGGAGATTGAAGGTATAGTTATTTATTTAATGATTGATTATATTGAAACATTCTATCCAGATTTAAAACTGATAGGAAAATATAGCAAGTTAAAATTATTAAAAAATAGAAATTATGCTAAATATGGTTTCAATGAGCAGTATAGACTATTTGAAAATATAATATCCAGTAGAAATATTAATCAACCAGTAACAACTAGCCTTGATTCATTAACAAGAGTAAATCAAAAGATAATAAACCCTTATAAAATTGGATTAGGTTTTAAAATGTTATCGGAGTTCTTAGACAAGAAAGTAATTGATGAATCTATAAAAGATTATATTAATTTCAATAGCCTGGAGAGTTTTGAACAAACCTCATTTCAAAGCATTTTAGATTTAAACACAAATAATGATACTGAATGGTTTTTTAATGAACATTTAGCAAATAAAAATCTTAAGGACTATTCAATAACTAAAATTAATCAAACAGAAAAAAAATCATATTTTAAAATAAATAAATCATTAAAATCTAAAATTCCGATAAAGATCTCGTTAATCAAAAATAATGACTTAAAAAAAGAGTTTTGGTTGAATCCTCACAAATTGGATACAATTTTAGTTTATGATAACAATGAATTTGATTTTATTGAGATTAACAAAGATAAATATGTCAGCGAGTCAAACTACAATAATAATTTAGCTTCCTTTAAAAAATATAAAAAACCATTTAAGTTTATTTTATTTAATGATTTTGAAAATGTTTACAATAAGCAGTTAAATTATATACCTCAATTTGGCTACAACCTTTATGATGGGTTAATGCCAGGGACAAGTCTTACAAATATTACACCTATAAGAAAACCGTTTACTTATAAATTGAAACCTTTATATTCCTTTAAAAAAAATAAGTTATTAGGCAGTTTTAATTTAAAATTTATAAAATATAATGAAAATAAAAAGTTGTTTAGTACTCAATATTTTTTAGGTGGCTCTACTTTTCATTATAAAAAAAACCTTTCCTATTCTTCTTTTTTTCCCTCTATAATACTAACTTTTAGAAAGCCTGATTTGAGATCAAATTTTAGACAATTTTTAAATTTAAGATATGTTAGCATCTATAGAGAGGAGAATATTAATCAAGAAAAATATCCCAATTATAATATTTTAAATGCAAAATATATTATAACTAATTCTAACGCAGGAAAAGGATATTCAATTAGTAATGATTTACAGATAAATAAAGATTTTATAAAAAATTCGATAACCTTGAGTTATAGAAACTATTATAAAGATAATCGACAATATAATTTGAGGCTTTTTATTGGAAAGTTTATAAAAAACTCTACTAAAGACGACTATTTTAGTTTCTCCACCTATCGGGCTAGAGACTACATGTTTAATTATAATTTATTAGGCAGGTCTGAAACAACCGGTTTTTATAGTCAACAGTTTATTTCATCTGAGGGAGCATTAAAATCTAAAGTATTAACTCCTTACTCAAACGATTGGATGATTTCATTTAACAGTGGAATTACAATATGGCAATGGGTTGAAGCTTATTATGATTTAGCATTAATAAAAAATAAAAAGAACAATACTAAATCAGTCTATGGTTCTGGAATCAGATTAAATATTTTAACTGATTACTTTGAGCTTTACTTCCCATTCTATTCCTCTTTAGGAAATGAATTAAATCAATCAAATTACTCTGAAAAAATCAGATTTAAAATTTCATTCGATCCTAATACACTTTCTGGCTTGTTTACAAGAAGATGGTTTTAAAATTGATAGAGTTAAATAAATCAATTTTTTATAAATTTGCATGCCACTTAGTATTATGGAGACCAATACAGATCTAAATAAAGAAATATCATTTGATTCTTTTAAAAGTCAAGTTTTAAAGGATTATGAATTGATTGTAATTAGTAGAGAAGCTAGTCTCCTTGGCCGAAGAGAAGTTTTAAGTGGAAAAGCTAAGTTTGGAATCTTTGGAGATGGAAAAGAACTCCCTCAAATTGCTTTAGCAAAAGTTTTTCAAAATGGTGATTTTAGATCTGGATATTATCGTGATCAAACTTTCATGATGGCAATTGATGAATTAACCCCAAAACAATTATTTTCAGGTTTATATGCTAATACCGATTTGAAAGAGGAACCTATGTCTGCAGGAAGGCAAATGGGTGCTCATTTTAATACTGTAAGTTTAAATAAGGACGGTTCATGGAAAGATTTAGTTAATCAAAAAAATTCAAGTTCAGATGTTTCTTGTACAGGATCTCAAATGCCAAGATTACTTGGTTTAGCTCAGGCGTCAAAATTATATAGAAAAAATAATACTAAAAATAAATTTTCAAACAAAGGTAACGAAGTTGCCTGGGGTACAATTGGAAATGCTAGTACTAGTGAAGGTATCTTTTTTGAGGTATTAAACGCAGCTGGAGTTCATCAAGTTCCCATGGTTATTAGTGTATGGGATGATGATTACGGAATTTCTGTAGAAAGTAAAGATCAGACCATTAAACAAAGTATTTCAGAAGCATTAGCTGGTTTTCAAAGAACTAAAGATAAAAAGGGTTTTGAAATCCTTACTGTAAACGGATGGGATTATCCTAGTTTAATCAATACCTACCAAAAAGCAAACGATATTTCAAGACAAAACCATATTCCTGTATTAGTTCATGTAAAAGAGTTAACACAACCAATTGGACATTCAACATCAGGTTCTCATGAAAGATATAAGTCTAAGAAAAGGTTAGCATGGGAAAAAAGAAATGATTGTAATCTAAGAATGAGAGATTGGATTTTAGACAATGGAATAGCTACTGAATCTGAACTAGACCTAATCGAAAGTGGTTCAAAAGTATTTGTTAAAAAAGCTAAAGAAGAAGCTTGGGATTCTTACTCTAATCCAATTAAAAATTCCAGATTGGATATTATTCCTCTTTTAAATGATTTAAAAAATGATTTTAACAACTTTGGATTGGATTCAATTGTTGAAGAATTAGAAAGAATTAAAGAACCTCACAATAAAGATATTTTATCTACAGGTAGAAAAGTTTTAAGATTACTTGCAGGTCAAAATAGTTCAAAAATAGAAGCTTTAAAGAAATGGGTCGTTGATTTTAGTTTTCTAAATCAATCCAAATACAGTTCTAAGCTTTATAATGAATCCTTTTCAAAAGCTTCAAATATTAAAGAAATAAAACCAATATATGATGATTCAAAAAAAGTTGATGGTAGAATTATTTTAAGAAATAACTTTGATAAGTTATTAAGTCAACATGAAAACTTATTAATATTTGGAGAAGATTCAGGAAAAATTGGTGATGTCAATCAAGGTTTAGAGGGTCTTCAAGAAAAATATGGTATTGAAAGAGTTGGAGATCGTGGAATTCGTGAAGCATCTATTGTTGGTGAAGGTATAGGTTTAGCATTAAGAGGGTTTAGGCCGATTGCTGAAATACAATATCTGGATTATTTATTATACGCTATTCAAATATTAAGTGATGATTTGGCTACGTTACATTACAGAACAATTGGAAGGCAAATAGCCCCACTAATAATAAGAACAAGAGGACACAGGCTAGAAGGAATATGGCACTCTGGCTCTCCCATGGGAGTTTTACTTTCAAGCTTGAGAGGAATAAATATTTTAGTTCCTAGAAATATGGTTCAAGCTAGTGGGATGTACAATTCATTGTTACAGTGTGAGGAACCAGCTGTCTTAATAGAATCTTTAAATGGATATAGATTAAAAGAAAGTGAACCAACTAATCTCTCAGAATTCACAGTTTTATTAGGAAAAGCAGAAATTTTAAAAAAAGGTTTTGATATCACAGTTGTTTCATATGGATCAACACTCAGATTAGTTGAAAAAGCTGCTATTGAATTAAAAAATTTAAATATAGACATCGAAATTATAGACTTACAAACATTAATTCCATTTGATAATGAGGAGATTGTGAAAGAAAGTTTAAAAAAAACAAGTAAACTTCTTATTGTAGATGAAGATTTACCAGGGGGTGCTTCGTCCTACATACTACAAAAAATTTTAGAGGAACAAAACTGCTTTAGTTTATTGGACAGTAAACCTGTAACTCTAACATCTAAAGCTCATAGACCAGCATACGGATCTGATGGAGATTATTTTTCTAAACCATCAATTGATGATATAATAGAAAAAGCTAATGAGATAATGAATGAATATGACCCTAATAATTATCCTGAAATAATTTAGCTAAATATTTGTACCATTAATTGTCTTAATAAATCTTTATTTGAAATATTTATTACAGAGTATCCCTTACTTTTCAAATCAAAATCTTTAATTAAACTAATAATAATACTAATTTTTTTCATGGAATAGTTCTTTGATGACTCGACATAATCTTTAACAAAAAAGGGATTAACTCCAATTACTGCAGCAACATTATTTTTGCTCTGATTTTTTAAAGAATGGTACTGAAATAACTGAATAAAATAATTAAATATAGAGGTGAGTGTAACTTGAATTGGTTGTTTATTGTTAGAGGATAAATAATCGCAAATTATTATTGCTTTATTTAAGTCCTTTTTTCCTATTGCGCTTCTTAACTCAAAAACATTAAAATCCTTACTTATTCCAACATGTTGTTCAATTTCATTTGGAGTTATGTTTTTATCATTTAAACAATTTATTTTTAATTTATTTAATTGATTATCAATTTTTTTTAAATCATTACCTAGATAATCTACCAGCATATAGCATGCTTTTGCATCAATTGTAAATAAATCCTTTTTTAATTGATTTTCCACCCAATTTGGCAAATGATTTTCATAAATTTTCTTACAATCAATGACGTTACCAAATTTTTGGATATTCTTATAAAGTTTTTTTCTTTTATCTAATGTTTTATACTTATAATTAATGACTAGTATGGTGCTCATTAAAGGATTTAAAACATATTCTGAAAGTAATTCAATATTTCTTGATAAATCTTGAGCTTCTTTTACTACAACTAATTGATGATCTGACATAAGTGGATACCTTTTACAGTGAGATATAATGTTTTCAACCGATGTATCTTTTCCGTAAAGTATAGTTTTATTAAAACTTTCTTGATCTTCAGTCAAGACATTTTCATTTAATAGTTCAGTTATACTATCTATATAATAAGTTTCTTCACCCATTAAAAAATAAATAGGAGAATAAATTTTATTCTTTATTTTGGAAATTATGCTGTGAATTTCTTGTAAATTCATTTTAGAATATAATTATGTATAAGTTAAATTTTCCTGATTACGAATTTAAAATCAAAAATATAGATAATAAAAGATATATTTTTGACATTGTAAGAAAAAAATTTTTTATTCTAAACCCTGAGGAATTGGTAAGGCAGCATGTTGTATGTTTCTTGTTGGAAAAAGGAATATCGAAAAATCATATTGGAATCGAAAAAAAAGTGATTGTAAACAAAATGAACAAAAGGTTTGATATTGTTGTTTATAATAGAGATGGTTCTGTAAAATTGCTTGTTGAATGCAAAGCTCCTGGTGTAAAAATCAATCAAGCCGTATTTGATCAAACATTAATTTATAATAAAAGTTTAAATTCACAATTTATGATGATTACTAATGGCTTAATTCACTTTTTTTTTAAGATTGATAATAAAACTAAAAAATATAATTTTATAAGAGAATTTCCATTTTCATGAGAATAGCCATAGTAATACTTAATTGGAACGGAATTAAACTTTTAGAGAAGTTTTTGCCAAGCGTGCTAAAATATTCTAAAAATCATCCTATTTATGTAATTGATAATAATTCTGATGATAAGTCTATTGATTTTATAACTAATAATTATCCTGAAATCAGGATAATTAAAAATGAAATTAACTATGGCTATGCAAAAGGCTATAATAATGGCTTAAGACACGTAGAAGAAGAAATATATTGTTTATTAAACAATGATATTGAAGTAACCAAAAATTGGATTAATCCTGTATTAAAAGAATTCTCTGAGAACGTTAAAACTGTCGTTATTCAACCTAAAATTTTAAATTATAATAATCGAAAGTTTTTTGAGTACGCAGGTGCAGCTGGTGGGTTTATTGATTATTATGGGTATCCTTATTGTAGGGGAAGAATATTTGATGAGATTGAAAAAGACAATGGACAGTATGATGATAATATTGAAATTTTTTGGGCTTCAGGAGCTTGTTTTTTTATAAGAAAATCTGTATTTGATGAACTAGGTGGATTTGATGAGAATTTTTTCAATCATATGGAAGAAGTAGATTTATGCTGGAGAATTGAAAATTTGCAAAAAGGCTACAAGAAAAAATTTGTATATAAAAGTACGGTTTATCATTTAGGAGGAGGATCTTTAGATTACAGTGATCCAAAAAAACTTTTTTATAATGTAAGAAATCATAAATGGATGTTGATAAAAAACACAAATGAAAGTTATATTTTTAATTTTAATCCATTTTCGATTTTTAATATAATTCATTGGATTAATTTTTTATTTGTACTAAAAAATTTATTGAACCTTAAATTTTTTCATGCTATTGAAATAATCAAAGGTTATTTTTCGGTCTGGGGTTTCAAAGATGGAGTGAAGATTAATATGGACCAGAATTATTACTTATTAAGATCAGACAATAAAAAACCTAAGTACTACGTTATTAAGTCAATTATATACAATTATTTAATTCTTAGGAAAAGAAAATATTCTCAGTTAAATAAGAGTTAAATACTTAAAAAATATAATTATTTTATTAAATTTGATCATTAAACAAACAAAAATTATTTTAAAATGAAAAAAATCTTTTTTACGATATTAACCGTATCCTTTTTATTACCCTCGTGTGTATCTCAAAAAAAATATGCCGCTCTTGAAGCCATGAACCAACAAAGTAAGGATTTATTAAATTCAGCTACAGTAAAATTAAATTCATGTATTGATGAAAAAGCTGGTGCTGAGGCTGATTTAAAAACTTTAAAAGAGCAGGTTGCTTTTTTGAAAAATAATAATCAAGATTTAATTAATAACATGGGTAATCTTACAACTTTATCTCAAAAGGGTGCAGAAAATTTAGAAAAATCTCTTGAGAGTATGAAGGAAAAAGATTTAACTATAAATACAATGAGAGATGCTGTTACTAGAAGAGATTCTGTAACCTTAGCTTTGGTAACAAGTTTAAAAGGTTCTTTTATTGACATTAACGATAAGGATATTGAAGTGAATGTTGAAAAAGGTGTGGTTTTCATTTCTATCTCTGATAAGTTATTATTTAATAGTGGGAGTTATGTCGTTTCCGAACGAGCAAAAGAAGTATTAGGTAAAGTTGCTAAGGTAGTGCTTGATAAACCTGAAATTGAATTTTTAGTTGAAGGACACACAGATAATCAATCTATCCAAAATGAGGTTTTACTTGATAATTGGGACCTTAGTGTTAAGCGTGCAACATCTGTTGTTAGAGTTTTACAAAATGATTTTGGTGTTCAACCTGAAAGAATGACTGCGGCTGGAAGAAGTTACTATGTTCCTGTTGCTGATAATGAAACAGCTGAAAATAGATCCAAAAATAGAAGAACAAGAATTGTTGTTCTACCAAAATTAGATCAATTTTATGACTTAATTGAACAAGGAATGAAAGCGGCTGGCAACTAATTAAATAAAATTTTAAAAAAAAACACACCTATTGGTGTGTTTTTTTTGTTTTAAATTTTAAAAAAGTATCAATACCAAATTAAATAGACGACATTTGCAGCCTAAATTAAAAAATGACAACTTTCAAAGACCTTGGGATTGGAAAAGAACTACTCAGATCAATAGCTGAAATTGGATTCATTTCCCCTACTCCAATTCAAACCGAATCTATTCCATTTCTTTTAAAAACAAATCAAGATTTAATTGCTTTAGCTCAAACTGGAACTGGAAAAACTGCTGCATTCGGCTTACCTACAATTCAGCAAATTGATGGAAAAATTAATCATGTCCAATCAATTGTACTTTGCCCAACCAGAGAATTATGCATACAAATTGCTAAAGATTTAACGACATTCACTAAATACCTAAAAAACATAAAAATAGTCCCTGTATATGGAGGAACTAGTATTGAAAATCAAATCAAATCTATCAAAAAAGGTGTTCAGATCATAGTAGGTACGCCAGGAAGAACAAAAGATTTAATTAATAGAAGAGTTTTGAAATTAAATATAGTTAATAAAGTAATTTTAGATGAAGCTGACGAAATGTTAAGCATGGGATTCAAAGATGATTTGGATTATATTCTGGATAAAACTTCTAAAAATAGACAAACAATGTTGTTTTCAGCAACAATGTCAAGAGAAGTTTTATCTATTTCAAAAAAATATATGAAAGGTGCTAAAGAAATTACAGTAGCTAAAGTTAATTCTGGTGCCAAAAACGTAGAACATCATATATATGACGTAAGTTCAAAATATAAATACGAAACTTTAAAAAGAATCGCTGATTTTAATCCAAATATATATGGAATAGTTTTTTGTAGAACTAGACGTGAAACAAAAGATATAGCCAATAAATTCATTAATGATGGTTATAATGCGGATGCTATTCATGGTGATCTATCACAAAATCAAAGAGACGAGGTAATGAATAGATTTAGAGATAAATCATTACAAATGTTAATTGCAACTGATGTTGCTGCTAGAGGATTAGATGTAGATGATTTAACACACGTTATAAATTATTCACTTCCTGATGATCCAGAGGTGTATACTCATCGAAGTGGAAGAACAGGAAGAGCGGGAAAAAGCGGAATTTCTATCGCAATTACAAATAGTAGAGAGGGTAGAAAAGTGAAATCTATTGAAAATAAAAGTCAAATTAAATTTCTTAGAAAAGAAGTACCCTCTGGAAAGGATATTTGTTCTAAACAATTATTTAAATTAATTGACAAAATTGAAAAGGTAAAAGTTGATGAAAAACAAATTGAACCCTTTTTAGATGATATTTATAAAAAACTAGAATGGTTAAGCAGAGAAGACTTAATTAAACATTTTGTTTCTGCAGAGTTTAATAGATTTTTAGATTATTATAAAAATTCAAGTGATATTAATAATAAATCGATAAATACAGAAAACTCTCACAACAAAAAAAGAAAGTCTCATAGTGACTCATTTATTAACTTTTCTGTTAATATTGGAAGAAAAAATGGTGTTTCGCCAATAGAGCTGATTTCATTAATTAACAGAGCACTAAAATCAAACGAAGTAGAGATTGGCGGGATTGACATTAGAGAATCCTATACTATTTTTGAAATTGATGGATTAGTAAAAAAAGATTTATTAAAAAATATTAAAAAAGTTGATTTCAATGGGAATTCCATCTCGATAAAGGAAACAAAAGAAAAAGTAGAAAAAAAATTCTCAAAGGATAAAAAAAGAAAAAAATATAGCTCAGGGAGAAGGAATAGAAATAGTTTTGATAAGGATAAATCAATGGGAAACTTCAGATCTAAAAGAAAAAATAAGAAAAAAAATAAGAGATATTAGTAGTATTATTATATTAATTTGTATTTAGCAAATTTTAATAAAATTCTCTTAACGCCGCTTGAGCCAAACTTTACTTCAGCTTTTTTATCGGCACCCTCACCCTCTGTTTCAATAACTTTTCCTTTACCGAATCGATTGTGAATAATATGATCTCCTTTGTTAATATCAATATAACTGGATTTAAAAGTGCTTGGAGACAAATTGTTTTTTATTTTTTTTAATTGAATTTTATTCTTTGGCTTACTAAATCTTATAGAATTGTTTTCCATCAAATTGTTTAATGATCCAGTTATTGAACTTGCTAGATTATAATTTGTGTAAGTTTTATCTATTTCTTTTATAAACCTACTAGGTTCACAATCGTTTAGCTTACCCCATCTGTATCTAGTTTTAGCATAAGTTATCGTTACTTTCTTTTTAGCTCTAGTAAGGGCAACATAAAACAGTCTTCGTTCTTCCTCCAAATCAGCTCTTGTGGAAGAACTCATTGCTGAGGGAAACAGATCTTCTTCTAAACCAACAATGTAAACGTGATTAAATTCTAATCCTTTGGCCAAATGTATAGTCATTAAGGAAACTTTTTTTTGATAGTCATTAATATTTTTGTCTAGTTCAGATGCTAAAGCTACATCTTCTAAAAAATCACTTAAAGTGCCTTTTGAGTCCACTACTTCCTTCTCACCTTCAATAAAATCTTTTATTCCATTGATTAATTCTTCAATATTTTCGATTCTACTAATTGATTCTGGGGTTCCATCTAATTTTAATACATTAATTATGCCAATTCTTTTTAGAACTTCTTCAGCTATTTCAAAGGCATTTAAACTTTCATTTAATAATTGAAAACTTTTAATTAATAAAAAAAACTGATTTAATTTATTTTTTGTTCCTGAATTAATTTTGATTTCATCCAAACTTAAGTTTTTCAAAGTTTCGAATAAACTAATATTTTTATCATTTGCGTAGATTAACAACTTATCCATTGTAGTCTGACCAATTCCTCTGGTTGGATAATTTATAATTCTTTTAATACTTTCTTCATCATTTGGGTTAACAATCACTCTTAAATAAGCAAGTATATCCTTAATTTCTTTCCTTTGATAAAAGGAAAGCCCACCGTAAACTTGGTAAGAAATATTCTTTCTTCTTAAAGCATCTTCAATAGATCTGGATTGTGCATTAGTCCTATATAATACAGCAAACGAGTCATTGTCTAATTGACACTTATTTTTATTTTCGAAAATAGATGAAGACACAAATCTTCCTTCCTCAGAGTCGGTAATTGATTGATTGATTTCAATTTTTTCTCCACTTTCATTGTCAGTCCATACTTCTTTTTCTAGCTTATTAATATTGTAATTTATTACAGAATTCGCTGCATTTACAATATTTTTAGTTGATCTGTAATTTTGTTCTAATCTGTAGATAGTTGAATTTGAATAGTCTTTTTGAAAACTTAAAATATTTTCAATATTAGCACCTCTAAATCCATAAATACTTTGAGCATCATCACCCACTACACATAAATTTTCATATTTATCAGCTAATGCTTTTACAATCAAATACTGTGAATGATTTGTATCTTGATACTCATCGACATGAATATATTTAAATCTTTCCTGGTATTTAGCAAGAACTTCTGGAAATCTATTAAGTAACTCATTGGTTTTTAATAACAAATCATCAAAATCCATTGCAGATGCTTTGAAACATCTATTAACATAAGTTTGATAAACTTTTCCAAACATAGGTCTTCGGGATTCATTGTCCTGTTGAACCAGTTCTGGATTGGATAAGTAAGCTTTTACAGTAACAAGATTGTTCTTTAATGACGAAATCCTGCTTCTAATATTTTTATATTTATAAAGGTCTTTATCTAACTTTAATTCTTTAATTATTGTTGCTATTAATCTATCCGAATCTTGCGTATCGTAAATGGTAAAGTTTG
>CALKEO010000015.1 GCA_938088195.1 uncultured Flavobacteriaceae bacterium
ACCCTAAAGAGTGGAATAACCTATTATACAATAAAACACATCCTAAAAGAAACGAAATGGTGGAGATTTTAAAAGAAATAACTTATCCAATGGTTCCTAACGGAATTAAAATTTTAAATAAAAAGTAATTATGAAAAAATTTAATTTAATAATATTTCTCATATCATTAATTTCCTTTTCTCAACATAGAGATAATCCTATTTCATTAAATGGAGAATGGGAAATTATATACGATACAATAAATAATGGTAGAGAAAAACAGGCTCATACAAAACAGGGATTTGATAAATTAAATTCAGAGAAAATTTTAGTTCCAAGTGGTTGGGAGGAATATAAAAAAGATTTTGAAGGAGTTGTATATTATAAAAAAACATTCAGAGCTCCCAAGGAGTTTGAAGACAAGGTAGTTCACTTAAATTTTGATGCAGTAAATTATTTATCCGAAGTTTATTTAAATGATAATGCTCTTGGATATCACGAAGGTGGTTTTTCTCCCTTTAAATTTAATATAGAACATGTCTTAAATTTTGATGAAATCAATACGCTTATATTAAGAGTTCTAGGTCCTATAACCATACAAGACAAGTCAATTGACGGAATGGGTCAAATGGAAACCCCGCAGTGGCGAGGGTCTTACACAGGTGGAATATGGCAAAATGTGTATTTAGAGGCAACAGGAAAAATAATGATTGATGATTTATTTATTAAATCGGATATATATTTAAAAAAATCTGATGTAGATTTTAAAATTATAAATAGAAATAATAACGAACAAAAAACATTACTTATTAATAAGGTTTTTAACCAAAAGGGTGATGAAATAGCCTCTCAGGAAACAGAATTATTATTGTCTCCAGGGATCAATAAAATCAATGAGGAAATAATGTTTGATTCTATACAACTATGGTCTCCTGATTCCCCTAATCTATATAAGTTAAAATCTTATTTAAAAACAAAAAATAAAATAGAAGATAAAGTTTCAGAGACATTTGGGTTTAGAGAATTTACAATTAAAAATGAAAAATTTTATTTGAACAACAAACCTATTTATTTAAAAGCAGCATTTTTTGAAGGATTATATCCTGTAAAGTTAGCCTATCCTGACTCAAAGGAAATGGTAATAAAAGAAATTATATTGGCTAAAAAAGCTGGATTTAATATGATTAGACCATGGAGAAAACCACCCCCTCCAATGTGGTTAAAAATAGCTGACTCTCTGGGAATATTAACAGTTGGAAGTA
Source organism: uncultured Flavobacteriaceae bacterium (assembly GCA_938088195.1). Classification (GTDB taxonomy): domain Bacteria; phylum Bacteroidota; class Bacteroidia; order Flavobacteriales; family Flavobacteriaceae; genus MAG-121220-bin8. The sequence goes on from CALKEO010000015.1 coordinate 1,242, forward strand.
TGGCTATAGAATGTATGGACATGCCAATAGAAACAGCGTATCTACCTAGACGTGTAGAAAATGAAATAACAGAGAGTATTTTAAGAGACAGAAATCATGTCTCAATTGTTCAATGGGAATTGTTTAATGAAATTAGAAGACCAGTATTAGCTAATATGTTAAAGCCTATGGCATTAAAAGCTAGAGATTTAGACCCCACTAGAATGATACTTGACGAATCTGGAGGCTGGGCTGAGGGAGCAAACCTATTTCTTCCCTTCGAAAAAACACCAACTAAATTTAATGATATTCACAATTATCCTGGACCTAATATTAATAAAAATAAATTTGACGGTTTTTTGACAATTGGTAATACAAAAGAAGAGAATTTACAAAAACAACTATATGCCAGAACACCAGGCAGAAACGTTTTACCAAACCTTCCATCCTATGTTTCAGAAATAGGATATGGAAGTTTACCAAATCTTGAAGACAATGAAAAAATGTTTAAAGAAAAAGGCAATCCTATTACTTATCCTTACTTGTATCACTTAAATTATAATAAAGAAATTAAAAAAGCATTAATAAAAACTGGGCTCAATAAAATTTTTAAAAAAACAGAGGATTTTTATAAACTTCAACAAAAAGTACATGGAACAGCCAATAAAAGAATGTTGGAAGCCATTAGATCAAATCCAAGTATTATTGGTTATTGTGTTCATGCCCTTACAGCTGGTGATTGGGTAATAGGAGCTGGATTATTAGACTTATGGAGAAACCCTAAAGGTGATGCTTATTATAAAACAAAAGAAGCTAACCAAGAAAGATTAATAGTTGTCAGATCTGATAAAAGAAACTATTACCAAAATGAGAGAATTAACTTAAAATTTATTGGTATAAATGAAAAAAATAGCTTAGAGATTAATTTAAATATTAAAATTTTCAAAGGAAAAAAAATTATTTATAATAAATCTCAATTTAAAACTCTTAAAAATGGAGTAAGTGATTTATTTGAAGTCTCTTTCCAGGACTTTGATTCAGGAGAATATAAAATTTACGCAAAGATTACAGACAATAAAAAAACTATTATAAGTTCATCAAATAAAAATTTTAACATTTTTGAAAAATTAAAAAGTAAAAAAAGATTAAAAGTTGCTATTTTGAAGGATGATCTAAAAATTACAAATTTTTTGGAGGCTAATGATATTGATTTTATAAAGTTCGATGAAAAAAATTCAAAAAAAATTCCAATCTTAATATTTGATAATAAACTTACGGATCAATCATCAAAAGACGGTAACATAATAGTCAAATCCTCAAACAACAATTTATTTAACAGAACCATAGAAAAAGTAAATAAATTTGTTTCCGAAGGTGGTATAGCTCTATATATAAATACTCCTGCTAGAATTATTCGAAGAACAGGTGAAAATTTAACATTTAAGATTGAAGGGGAAAAATTATTACCAATGGATCCAATTAAAAATATTTCTCAAGGTCTTTGGGATGGGATTCTTCATATCAATAAAAAACATCCCATATTCAATGGTCTCCCAGTAGATATCCCTCTCACTGATATATATGAAAACATTGGTCCGACTGTTAGTTTTAGAGATTTAAAAGGTGAAAATATTGTTCAAACAATAGCTTTTGATAGAATACCAAATGGGAACATTATGAAAAGAAATTATATTGGTTCCGGAGATGTATGGTCTGGTTCTGACCTTTCAATTGTGAACCACAATGATGGGAAAATGCTATTGTCGACCTTAAAACTATATGAAAATATTGGGTATGATCCCGTGGCAGATAAAATTCTATTTAATATTATAAATTACTTTAATTAATATTAATTTAAGTAATTTAGGTTGATGAATAGCTTAATATTAACCTTTTACACACAAAGATTCCCCCCATATATTATAGATTTAATGTCATACGAGGGTTTAAGAAACTTTTCAATCACATTCATTTTAATTTTATTTTTTTTATGGTCTGGTAGATATCTTGAAGAAAAAAATAAAATTATTTTTGCTAAAGCTATCTCAGTTCTTACATTGATAATTACTGTATCCAATCACATAATAGATGTTAATAATGGTAACTGGGATATTTATGAGAATTTACCTCTGCACTTGTGCTCTATTTCTAATTTAATAGCTTGCTTTGTTCTTTTTATTCCTAAAAATCAGAAATTATTTGAATTTCTTTTTTACTGTGGATTTTGGGGAGGCCTAATGGCGATTTTAACCGCTCAAATAAATGATTATGATGGAAGTTTATTCAAGTATATACAATACTATACAAGCCACGGAACCATTATTTTCATGCCTCTATACATGTTTTATCACCTTAATTATAAATTATCAAAATTTTCTTGGTTAAAACTTTTACTAATACTAAACATTTTTATGGCCATAATAATCCCTATAAATTTTAAAATTGGATCTAATTATATGTATTTAGCTGAAGCTCCTAATATTAAAAATCCTCTGGTTTACGGCGATTGGCCATTTTATATTGTTAACTGGGAATTTATTATTATTATTTTGTTTTATTTAACCTACGTAATTTTTTCGAAACAAAAAGTTTAGTTTATGAAGAAACAGCCTATAGAAGTATTTAGTGATTGGGTTACCAGTGGAAAGGATGATGGAATGGAAAAAAATCATTTAGAATCAGTGACTAAAATGTTAGATTTTTCTTTGAAAAATTTTAAAAATTTTAGTTTTATCGATGCTGGATGTGGAACAGGATGGGTAGTTCGCATGGTATCTAAGATGAACTTATGCGTTAATGCATGCGGAATCGATGGTTCAAGAAAAATGATTGAAAAAGCTAAAAGGTTAGATATAAACAATCAATATTTTTGTTCTAATTTATTAACATGGAAACCTAAATTTAAAAAAGATCTGGTTCACTCTATGGAAGTTTTGTATTATTTTGAAAACCCATCAATAGTTTTAAAAAATTTTTTTGATAATTGGTTAACTGAAAGAGGACGTTTGATAATAGGAATTGACTTTTATAAAGAAAACCTCTCTTGTCATGATTGGCCTGACAAAACAAATGTTAGTATAATGAAATTATTAACTATCAATGATTGGATTAGAATGTTTGAAGACTGTGGATTTAAAAACATAAAAAGTTGGAGAGTTGGGCAAAAAAAAGATTGGGGAGGAACTTTAATTGTTTATGGGACTAAGATTTAATTATCCTTCAACTCATTTAAATTCCAATCAATATAGCCTCCTTTCAAATCGTATACCTTAGAAAAACCCATCTCAAGTAATTTATCAGCTGATTTTTTACTTCTGTTCCCAGATCTACAATATACATATACAGGATTTTTTTTATCCAGTCTCTGAAATGATTGGTAAAATACCTCTTCATTTTTAAAATCAATATTGATAGCACCCTCAATGTGTCCAGCATTAAATTCTTCGCTAGTCCTTACATCAATTAATTGTACATTATTTACAATCTGATTTTTAAAATCCATATAATCAAGAATTTCAAACTTATCAACTGAGTTATCACATGAACTAAATATTAGTAAAATAGTTGCAATAAATGAGAAATTTTTCATTTATAATTAATATTTAATTTAACTTTTTTAATTTCAGAAAATCCTCCACTAATATCAAAAAGATTATCAATTCCTGATTTTTTTAATATTGAACATGCTATCATGCTTCTATATCCACCCGCACAATGAACATAATGTGTGCTTAATTTATTAAGTTTAGAAATATGTAAATCAATATCATTTAGAGGGATATTAATAGCATCTGTTAAAAAACCATTTTTTGTTTCACTATTTTTTCTAACATCTAATAAACTTAATTTGTTATTAACAATTTTCTTTAAATTTAATGCTGAAATTGAATTTATGTAATCTATTTTTTCATTTGATTTTTTCCAAGAATCAAAACCACCTTCTAAATAACCAAGAACATTATCAAAACCTACTCTTGATAATCTAGTTATGACCTCTTTTTCTTTATTTTTTTCACAAACAATTAATATTTGAGTGTTTATGTCTTTTAAGACTGATCCAACCCAAGGAGCAAACTGTCCATTAAGGCCAATAAATATTGATCCTGGAATAAAACCTTTACTAAACAAATCTGGTGTTCTAACATCGAGAACTACTGTTTCTTTTGAATTTGATAACACTTTAAATTCTTGAAGATTTAGAGAATTTAAATTATTTTTTAAAACATCATCAAAGTCAAGACATCCCTCTATATTTAATTTAACATTTGATGGAAAATAAGTTGGAGGTTCAGGTAAATTTTCTGTGAGCTGCTTAATAAAATCTTCTCTACTAAGAGAATCGTTCAATGAATAATTGATTTTTTTTTGATTTTCAAGAGTATCAACTGTTTGTTTCATCATATTCTTACCACAAGCAGAGCCCGCACCATGCCCTGGATAAACTAAAACATCATTTGGAAGTGGTTTTATTCTATTATTAATAGAATCATGTAATATACCTGCTAATTCTTCTTTTGAAAGACCGGCGTATCTTTGAGCTACATCAGGAATACCAACATCACCTAAAAAAAGTGTATCTCCTGTAAAAATGCAGTGTTCTTTTCCATTTTCATCTTTTAATAAATAGGACGTACTTTCTAAAGTATGTCCAGGTGTATGAATAGTTGTTAAAGTGACATTGCCAATTTTGAATATTTCATTATCATTTGCAACGATCGTTTTAAATTCAGGTTTAGCATTTGGTCCAAAAACTATAGAAGCTCCTGTCTTTTTTGCTAGACTCAAATGTCCACTAACAAAATCAGCATGAAAATGAGTTTCAAAAATATACCTAATCTTCGATTCATATTTATTGGCTAAATCAATGTAATATGTAACCTCTCTTAATGGATCAATTACTGCTGCCTCACCATTACTTTCAATAAAGTAAGCACCTTGTGATAAGCATCCTGTATAAATTTGTTTTACTCTCAACTGACTTATGAATTTAAATACAAAAATAAAAAACTAATCAGGATATTCAACTCTTAAATGATAGATATTATTTAATTTTTCTTTGAAAATTTTTTTTGCAATTTGAATTTCTTTTAAGGTGATGTCTGAATCAATAAATTGATTGTCCTCTATTTGTTTATCAATTATTTTTTCAACAAAATCATTAATTAATTTAACATTTGGATCCTTGATACTTTTAGATGCAGCTTCCACACTATCTGCCATCATAACTATTGCTGTTTCCTTTGAAAAAGGTTTTGGACCTAAATAACGAAAATCAGAAACAATAGCTTTTGTATTATTTTTCATCTCTTTATCGTAAAAAAACCTAATTATTGATGTTCCGTGATGAGTTCTAATAAAATCAATAACTCTATCAGGCAATTGATTTTTTTTTGCTAATTCAATACCAATTGAAATGTGGTTCTTTATAATATTCGAACTTTCAATTGCTTCTAACTCGTCATGGGGGTTGAAAGAGGAACTTTGATTCTCAATAAAATAATTAGGATTTTTCATTTTTCCTATGTCATGATACAAAGCACCAACTCTTACTAGCATTACATTAGCAGAAATTTGTACAGCTACAGCCTCAGCCAAATTAGAAACAGCTAAGGAATGATAAAAAGTGCCAGGTGCCTTTTCAGAAAGGTCTTTTAGAAGTGGAGAGTTCGTATTAGTAAGCTCTAAAAGTGAAACATCAGAAACCAAACCAAAAATCTTCTCAAATATGTATATTAATGGGTGAACAAAAAGTGTAGCCAGCCCATTAAAAACAAAAAGTAAAGGAATGTTTAAAGAAACATCACTAATATTTCCATTTATGATTATTGTAATTGAAAAATAAGATATTATATATATCCCCGTAATAATAGAAACTGAAATAAATAAATTTGCTCTTTGATAAAGATCAGAAGGAGTTAAAATTGTAATAATTCCAGCAATTGTGTGTAGAAATAAAAATTGGAAACTTTCTGTAACTATAAAGCCTAAAACAAGGAGAGTTAGTACATGAACAAATAAACCTAATCTTGAGTCGAAAAAAGCACGTATTAAAAGTGGAATGGAACATAAAGGTACCACGTAAATATAGAAGGGTTGAAATTTATAAACGAAGATTGATATTGTAACAAATATTAGAATTATTAAAAAAATGAAAGTTAATTTTGTATTATCTAAGTAGATATTTAATCTATTTTTTCTCAGAAACAATAAAAGAAAAAATAATATCGTACCCACAATAATTGAATAGCCAATAATTATCCAATTGTAATTAGATTTAGACCAAATTTGTGATTCAAATTTTGATTTTAAAGATTTAAGTACTGATAATTTTTCTGAATCAACAATCTCTCCTCTTGATATTATTCTTTCCCCACTATTTACAAAACCTTTGAAAAAAGATATTTTTCCTAAAAGACTGGTTTTATTTAAATCTGTTTTTAATTCGTCAAATATTAAATTAGGCAGCAGACTAAATTTAATTATTGAATCAAATAAAATTGAGTCAGTTGAGGTTTTGTATGAAATGGAATCGAAATTAAAATCATCAACTTTATTTAGTTCATTGAACCTTGTTTTAAATTTGGAATCAGATGAAGTTATATAAACTGAATCATTATTAAAATTAACAAAATCGCTAACCAAACCTGGAAAATATACTTTATCTAATCTCTGTATAACCTCATCATACAGGTATGGGATCTTTTCTTTAATATTTAAAACAATGGAATTAATAATCGAATCGGAAGTAATAGTGGATTTTTTGAAATATCTAATTGATTGATTAGAAACATTTAACTTCTCAAGTTCAATTTCAGTAACACTCTTTTCAATTGAAAAATCAAAGGGAGATAATAATGTTTCATATTTCCATGGTTTTCCTTCTTCAAATTCATATTGAAATTTTGAATTTTTAGGAATTAAATAGACGATAAGTGCAACAGAGAATAAAAAAAGAATAAACTTGTAAATCTGTGATTGAAGTTTAAAAACAATATTTAACTTATCTTTCATTAAATTACATTATTTCAAAAGTATAAAAATATTTATTTAAAATTATTGATAACTAAAAAAAGGAAAACTTAAATGAAAAAATTTGGAGTTTGTGAATTGAGTGTTATTCCGGTAAGAAAAAGTCCCGTCAGTAAAAGTGAAATGGTTACTCAACTTTTATATGGAGAAATTTTTACAATTATAAATTTTGAGGAAAAGTGGTCAGAAATATGCAATACTCATGATAATTACACTGGATGGATTAATAATACTCAAATTAGATTTATTGAAAGGTCTACTTACAATTCACTTAAAAAAAATAAAGCAATTTACTCTTTAGATATAAATGGGAGTGTTACAAACAAAAAAGGTATAAAATTTTCAATTCCCATGGGGAGCGTCGTTAGTTCCTGTCTTTTATTGAATACTATTTTCCATGGGAAAAAAGGAATATTGACAAAATCAAAAATTATAAAAGCGGCAAAATTATTTTTAGAATCACCCTATTTATGGGGAGGAAGAATTACAAGTGGTATTGACTGTTCTGGATTTTCACAATTAATTTACAGAATATGTGGTCTTGAGATTGACAGAGATGCTAGACAACAAGCCCTTCAAGGAAAAAAAATTGATTCTTCAAAAATCAATCCAGGAAACTTGGCTTTCTTTGGAAACTCTATTAAGGAAATTACTCATGTAGGAATAATGTTGAACAAAAATGAAATAATACACGCCTTTGGAAAAATAAGGATTGATATTGTTAATAATGAGGGTATTATAAATTTAGAAAGTAAAAAATTAACTCATAAAATAGTACAGTTTAGAGAATATTAATTTTCTAATTCATTGATTTTAGAAGACATTAATTTAAATTTTTCATCTTCTCCTACAGTATAATATATGTTTTTTGCAGTTTTAAGAGCTTCAATATTATTTGGATTAATATCAATAAGCTTCTCTAAAAATGGTAAACAAGATTTATACAACTCTTCTCTTTTAGCTTTTAATCTATCATATTTTTCGTAATCACTTCTCTTAGTGGAAGTGGCCAATTCATTCATTTGATCAACTAAAGAAGCCTCTCCTTCCAAAATTAGTCCAACTAAATTTAAGTAAGATGCTTCATAAGTTGGATCTAGTTCTATAGATTTTTTATAGTAATTCATGGCATCCTCAAATTGTCCTTGTTCCGTATTAATCACACCTAAATTATAATATAAAATAGCATTTTCTGGGTCTCTTTTGATAGCTTCTTGCATCAGAACCTTAAACTTGTCCTTATCCCCAAGTTTCATATACAAATCAGCCTCGGAAAGTAAAAGATTTAAATCCTCAGGATTGATTTTTCTGGCATCTTTAATTGCAGCAATAGCTTTATCAGTTTCTCCCAATTGCACATAAATCAAAGCAATATTCTTTACTATCTCTGGAAGTCTTGATTCTGTATCACCTGATCTAGGATTAATATAATCTTTTGATTTTTTGAAAAGATTGAATTCAGTTTCACTAACTTTTTGTTCGACTTGAGTTTCAACAGGGGTCACAAAATATTCTGTGACAATACCAGTATAACCCATATCTTTTAACAAATTATAATACTCTAGTGCTAGCTTATAGTCTTTGCCATTTACAGAACTTGATGCTGCAAAGTATAAATAATCAATATTACTAGTGCCATCAGGGTTAATTAAATAAGCATCGTGTAATTTTTTTGAGGCACTTAAAAATTTCTCATTTTTGTTGTCTTCTACTGCAGAATTAACTAATTCAATTTCAATTTGATCAATAAAAACTTGAGCATTTTGTTTGTACTTATTTAATTTATCTAAATCAATAGCTTTTCTAAGATTGGGAATAGCATTGTTAAAGTTATTATCACCTTTTTCTGCCCATCCAAGTAAGTAATAATATTGTGCTTGATATTTTTGATCGGAAGACGAAATTAAACCTTCAACTTGAGAAAGAATATCTAAAGCCTCGTTGTAAAAACCTTCATCTAGTCGTTTTTCAGCACTTCTTAGTTCCTTTTTTTGTGAAAAACCAAAAAATGTGGTTAACATTAAAATTGATATTATAAAATTTTTCATCTTAAAAATTATTTTAAATCATTATTTTTTTCATCAGAGCTTTGATCTGTAATACTAACATCAATATCTTCCAAATCTTGAACATCATCGTCATCATGAACAACTTTTGCAACAGCAGCAATTGAATCGTTTTCTTTTAAATTAATTAGTTTAACTCCTTGGGTAGCTCTACCCATAACTCTCAATGAAGCAACTTCCATCCTAATGGCTATTCCTGATTTATTTATAATCATTAAATCATCATTGTCCGTAACATTTTTAAGAGAAACTAATTTACCTGTTTTTTCAGTAATGGATATTGTTTTAACTCCCTTTCCTCCTCTGTTAGTTATTCTGTAAGCATCCAAACTAGATCTTTTCCCATATCCATTTTCGGAAACTACTAATATGTCGCTATCCATATCATTAACTGATATCATACCAACCACTTTATCTTTATCATCCTTTAGTCTTATTCCTCTGACACCTGATGCATTTCTGCCCATGGGTCGAGTTTTGCTTTCCTCAAATCTTATACATTTTCCAGATTCGACAGCTAATAAAACCTGAGAATTTCCAGTTGTTAATTTAGCTTCTAACAACTCGTCATCATCTTTAATGGTTATTGCATTTATTCCATTAGACCTAGGTCTAGAATATTGTTCTAATGATGTTTTTTTAACTTGACCATTTTTAGTGGCCATGATAACAAAATGACTATTAATATATTCCTCATCTTTCAAGTCTTGTGTACAAATAAAAGCTTTCACTTCATCGTCTTGCTCTATATTAATTAAATTTTGAATTGCTCTTCCCTTAGATGTTTTACTTCCCTCAGGAATTTCATAAACTCTCATCCAAAAACATTTTCCCTTTTGTGTAAAAAAGAGCATGTATTGATGATTAGTACCCACAAATAAATGTTCTAAAAAATCTTCATTTCTTGTTGTTGATGCTTTTTGTCCTACTCCCCCTCTGTGCTGGGTTTTATATTCAACAAGTGGTGTTCTTTTAATATAACCTGCATTTGAAATTGTTAAAACAACTTTCTCATCAGGAATCATATCCTCAATACTAAGATCACCTCCAGCATATTCGATGACTGATCTTCTATTGTCGCCATACTTTGTTAAAATTTCAGAAAGTTCCGATTTAATGATATCCATTCTTCGGTCTTTACTTTCTAAAATATCTTTCAAGTCTTTAATAGTATTCATTAAATCATCAAATTCTGATCTTAATTTATCTTGTTCTAAGCCCGTTAGTTGTCTTAATCTCATTTCGACAATAGCTTTCGACTGAATTTCGCTAAGCTTAAATTCGCTAATTAACTTTTCTTTTGCTTGATCAGCATTTGATGAGGATCTAATCAAAGAAATAACTTTATCAATATTATCAGAAGCTATAATTAAACCTTCCAAAATATGAGCTCTCTCTTCAGCTTTTCTTAATTCAAATTTTGTTCTTCTTACTACTACATCATGTCTGTGATCAACAAAATGGCTAATCATTTCTTTAAGATTAAGCATTTGAGGTCTTCCTTTAACCAAAGCTATATTGTTAACACTAAAAGAAGATTGTAATGGCGTGTACTTGTACAAAGTATTTAAAACTATATTTGGAATTGCATCTCTTTTCAAAATGTAAACAATACGCATTCCTTTTCTGTCTGATTCGTCTCTAATTGTAGAAATACCTTCAATTTTTTTATCATTAATCATTTCAGCGGTCTTCTTAATCATTTCTGCTTTATTAACTTGATAAGGTATTTCAGTTACTATAATACATTCTCTTCCATTAACTTCTTCGATTTCAGCTTTTGCACGCATTACAATCCTTCCTCTTCCAGTATGAAAAGCTTCTTTAACTCCGTCATATCCATAGATAATACCACCTGTTGGAAAATCAGGTGCTTTAACATGTTCAATTAATTCATCAATTGTAATATCATTATTTTGAATGAATGCTATTGTACCATTGATAACTTCTGTAATATTGTGAGGAGGCATGTTAGTTGCCATTCCAACAGCAATTCCAGAAGCTCCATTAACCAATAAATTAGGAATTTTAGTAGGTAAAACGGTAGGCTCCATAATTGAGTCATCATAATTTAGTTGATGATCAACTGTTTCTTTATCTAAATCAGCAACCATTTCTTCGGAAATTTTTTGCATTCGTGCTTCAGTGTAACGCATTGCTGCAGGACTGTCACCATCAACAGAACCATAGTTACCTTGACCGTCAACCATCAAATACCTAAGACTCCAATCTTGAGCCATCCTTACCATTGTATCATAGACAGACGAGTCTCCGTGAGGATGGTATTTTCCTAGCACCTCTCCAACAATAAAGGCTGATTTTTTAAATTTACTTGATGATTTTAAACCTAGTTGATGCATACCATAAAGTACTCTTCTGTGCACTGGCTTTAGTCCATCTCTGACATCAGGAAGTGCTCTTGAAACTATCACAGACATTGAATAATCAATATATGCGGATTTCATAGCATCCTCTATATTTATTGGGATAAGTTTTTCTCCTTCACTCATAAAACTAATTTATTATAAAAAATCAAATATAATAATTGCCTCAGAGATAAACTCGCTTTGATTTTATATTTTAAATAAATTTATTAACATATTATATTAAAAATAAATCTGTAATTACAGAATAAAAAACTTGCAATTAATTTATTTTTTTTGTCTATTTACTTTTGATTAGTAAATAATTTTTATACATATATTTTAATATGGACGATAATTTTTCATCAAGAGTAAAAGATGTAATAACTTACAGTAAAGAAGAAGCACTAAGGCTTGGTCATGACTTTATTGGAACAGAACATCTAATTCTTGGAATGTTACGAGATGGTGGTGGAAAAGCTATATCAATACTAAATTCTTTAGAAGTTGATTTAGATTACCTTAGAAAAAAAGTTGAAATTTTAAGTCCACCTAATCCAATAAATGACTTTGGCCAAAATCATAAAAAAAATTTACACTTAACCAGACAGGCTGAAAGAGCTTTGAAAACTACATTTCTCGAAGCTAAACTTTTTCAAGGAAAATCTATAAATACTGCGCATCTTTTGCTTTGCATTTTAAGAAATGAAAATGATCCAACCGCTAAACTTTTAATTAAACTTCAACTGGATTATGAAACCATAAAAGAACAATTCAAGTACATGCTCACAGAGTCTGATGAAAATTTCTCAGACCTACCAACATCTGAAACATTTCCTGATGATTCAAAAGATGAGGATAGTCCAATTGAAGAAAATCCATTTACAATCAAAACTGATAGTAAATTGAAAGCTAAATCAAAAACACCTGTCTTAGATAATTTTGGGAGAGATTTAACTTCATTTGCATTAAAAGGCAAGTTAGATCCTGTTATTGGTAGAGAAAAAGAAATTGAAAGAGTATCCCAAATATTAAGCAGAAGAAAAAAAAACAATCCACTGCTTATTGGTGAACCGGGTGTTGGGAAGTCTGCAATAGCTGAAGGTTTAGCACTAAGAATTGTTGAAAAAAAGGTTTCTAGGATTCTTTATAATAAAAGAGTGGTAACTCTTGATTTGGCAAGTATTGTAGCAGGAACTAAATACAGGGGGCAGTTTGAAGAAAGAATGAAAGCTGTAATGAACGAAATTGAAAAAAATGATGATATCATTTTATTTATAGATGAAATTCATACTATTGTTGGTGCTGGAGGAGCTACAGGAAGTTTAGACGCATCAAATATGTTTAAACCTGCACTTGCTCGAGGAGAAATTCAATGTATAGGAGCTACAACACTTGATGAATACAGACAATACATTGAGAAAGACGGAGCATTGGAGAGAAGATTTCAAAAAATTATTGTTAAACCTACAAATATTGAAGAAACAATTGAAATTCTTAAAAACATCAAGGATAAATACGAATCTCACCATAACGTCAATTTTACTGATGAAGCTATCGTGGCTTGTGTAAAATTAACTGATAGGTATATTTCTGACCGTTTCCTGCCAGATAAAGCAATTGACGCTATGGACGAAGCAGGTTCAAGAGTTCATATTACTAATATGAATGTTCCAAAAAATATTGTAGAAATGGAAGAGAATCTTGAAAAGGTAAGAGAAAATAAAAATACTGTTGTTAAAAAGCAAAAATATGAGGAAGCTGCTAAATTAAGAGATGATGAAAAAAGAATAGAGAAAGAATTGTTATTAGCTCAGGAGAAATGGCAAGAGGATTTAAAACAGCAAAGAGAAACAGTTTCTGAAGATGATATTTCAAAAGTCGTTTCAATGATGACAGGTATTCCAATAAATAAAATAGCCAAAGCTGAATTAAATCAGTTATCCAATCTGGATAATAAAATTTCCGGAAGTGTAATTGGTCAAGAGGATGCGGTAATGAAAGTTGTTAAGGCTATACAAAGAAATAGAGCTGGTATTAAAGATCCAAACAAACCCATTGGTTCTTTTATATTTTTAGGACAAACTGGTGTTGGGAAAACACAACTTGCTAAAATTCTTTCTGCAGAACTTTTTAATGGAGTCGATTCACTTATAAGAGTAGACATGAGCGAGTACATGGAAAAATTTGCAGTATCGAGATTAATTGGTGCACCACCTGGTTACGTTGGATATGAAGAAGGAGGTCAATTAACAGAAAAAGTTAGAAGAAAACCGTATAGTGTGATTTTACTTGATGAAGTAGAAAAAGCTCATCCTGATGTGTTTAATATGTTACTTCAAGTTTTAGATGAAGGTACATTGACTGATAGTTTGGGTAGGAAAGTTGATTTTAAAAACACTGTAATTATTATGACCTCTAATTTAGGAGCAAGAGAAGTAAAGGATTTTGGTAACGGTGTAGGGTTTGGAACTGATTCATTATTGGCTCAGGAATCAAAAAATATTAGAAGTACAATTGAAAAATCATTAAAAAAAGCCTTCTCACCTGAATTTTTAAATAGAGTTGATGAAATTGTTATTTTTAATAGCCTAGAAAAAGAAGATTTAAAGAAAATTATTGAATTAGAACTTAAAACTCTTGTTGATAGAACAAGAGAACTTGGATATGATGTTAAAATTACTGTAAAAGCACTGAGTTTCTTATGTGACAAGGGATATGACAAGAAGTACGGAGCTAGACCACTTAAAAGAGCAATCCAAAAATACGTTGAAGATCTTTTAGCCGAAGAAATAGTTAAAGAAAAATTAAAAACTGGCGATGAAATAAAGATTGATTGGGATGGTAAGTCTGAAAACTTAGCAACAAATAAGAAGTAATTTTAAAAAAACTGTCAACTAATCCCGCTAAATAAACATTTAATTTTTGCCAAATTATTTAAAATAAAGTTTTTTTATTATCTAATTATCAGCTTTATATCCTTTATTTAATTTAATATTATCAAATTCCTATTTTACATAAAAAAAAACTATACCGCCTCAAATATGAGTGTTATTTTTTTTAGGTTTGAAAGAAAGTTAAACTTATTGTAATGATAGTAATAAAATTTGGTGGTTCATCGATATCAAGTTCCAAAAATATTGAAAAGTCGTTAAGAATAATTAATAACTATAAGGGAAATGTCATTGTATTTTTTTCGGCTTTTGGAGGAATTACTAATCTTTTATTAGAATGTGGAAAATTAGCTAGTTTACAAAACAAAGAATATTTAAATAAACTTGAAGAAATTAAAGAAAAGCACCTTCACATTTGCAAATCATTGTTTGATATAAATAATCAAAGTCCAATATTAAGTTTTGTTCAACAAAATTTAAATCATCTAGAAAGTATTTTGGAGGGTGTTTATAATCTGAAAGAATTTAGTAATAAATCCTCTGCAACAATAGCAGGTTTTGGCGAATTAATGTCTCACCACATTATAGGAAAATTAGGTGAATCAAGAGGATTAGATTTTTTAGTTAAAGATTCTAGAGAAATAATTACTACCAAGCTTGTTAAAGTTAATAATAACCAGGTTGACTTCGATTTAACAAAAAAAAAATGGGATCTATTTTATAAAAAAGTAAAACAAAGAATAGTAATAATGCCAGGATTTATTGCAAGAGATAATTTTGGAAATGATGTCACTCTTGGAAGAGGAGGTTCTGATTACTCTGCCTCAATAATTGCCTCCATTTGCGACGCAAAAAAATTAGATATTTGGACAGATGTTAGTGGAATGTACACAGCTAATCCTAGAATTGTAAAACAAGCCATTTCCATTGATTTCCTGTCATATCAAGAGGCTATGGAACTATCACACTTTGGTGCAAAAGTAATTTTTCCACCAACTATACAACCCGTGATGAATCGAAATATTCCAATCACTATAAAAAACACTTTTAGTCCTAGTGATAAAGGAACAGAAATTTCAAATACAAATAATTCAAGGTTCAATATAGTTAAAGGAATTAGTCATATTCAAGAAATTTCTCTTTTAACTCTTGAGGGGAGTGGAATGATAGGTTCACCAGGATTTTCCAAAAAATTATTTGATGTTTTATCCTTAAACAATATTAATATAATAATGATAACTCAGGCATCATCGGAGCACTCAATTTGTGTTGGGATAAAGGAAGATGAATGCGATAGAGCTGAAAAAATAATTGAAGAGGAATTTAATTTTGAAATAATTAACAACATTATTAAACCCTTAAAAACGGAAAGAAACCTTGCTATAATAGCTTTGGTTGGTGATAAAATGAAAAATCATCAGGGAATTAGCGGAAAAATGTTTAGTGTATTTGGGTTTAATAATATAAACGTAAAAGCAATTTCTCAAGGGGCTTCAGAAAGAAATATAACTGCTGTAATTTGTCAAAAAGATGTTAAGAAAGCTCTAAACACTTTACACGAAAAATTTTTTGAAAAAAACATCAAACAATTAAATTTATTTGTCACTGGAGTTGGTAATGTTGGAAGAAAATTATTAGAACAAATTTCAAAACAAGAAAATTACCTCAAAAAAAATTTACAGATTCAAATCAAAATTGTTGGAATTTCTAATTCTAGAAAGATGATTTTTAAAAAATCCGGATTAAACATTGATAATTGGTCAAATGAGTTAATAAAGGGAAAAAAAGCAAATGAAATAGAGTTTTTTAAAAAATGTAAAAAACTAAACCTAAGAAATAGCATTTTTATTGACAACACAGCGAGTGAAGTAATATCTAAAAATTATAAGGATTATTTAAAAAGTAGTATAAGTGTAGTTACCTGCAATAAAATTGCCTGCTCTGATGATTTTTCTAATTATAAACACCTAATAGATTTAGCACAGCAATATAGTTCATCATTTTTATTTGAAACTAATGTTGGTGCTGGACTTCCAGTAATTGATACTCTAAATAACCTTATTGCTTCAGGAGATAGGATTAAATCAATCCAAGCAGTATTATCGGGAAGTTTAAATTATATCTTTAATAATTTCAATCATAAAAATTCCTTTTCAAATGTAGTTAAAAGCGCAATGGATGAAGGCTACACTGAACCTGATCCCAAGATTGATTTAAGTGGAATAGATGTGGCTAGAAAAATTTTAATTTTAGCAAGAGTTTCTGGAAAGAAATTAGAGTTATCTGATATTTTAAATAATTCATTTCTCCCAAAAAATTGTTTAAATACAAAAAATAATAATGATTTTTTAGAATCTCTCTCAGCAAACTCAAATCATTTTGATAAAATATTGGATAAGGCAAACAGTAAACAATCAAAAATCAAATACGTCGCTGAGCTAAATAAAAATAAAGCTAGCGTTGGTTTAAAATTTATTCCAAAAGAACATGATTTTTATAATTTAGAGGGAAGTGATAATATTGTATTATTCTTCACTGAAAGATACCATACCCAACCACTAATTGTTAAGGGAGCTGGAGCTGGAGCGGATGTAACAGCTGCTGGAATTTTTGGTGACATTATTAAAATTGGAAAAAGATAAAATGAATGAAATTAAAATATTTTCACCAGCAAGCGTTGCAAACCTATCATGTGGATATGATATTTTAGGAGCATGTTTAGGTGGGATTGGTGATGAAATAATTGTTAGAAAAACGAATAAAAAAGGGATAATAATCACTAAAATTTCAGGCCAAAAATTAACAAAAGATATAAATAAAAATGTAGCAGGTGTATCAGCTTGCGCCTTATTAAAAGATCTTAATTACAAAAAAGGCTTCGAAATTGAAATTAAAAAAGGAATAAAACCAGGAAGTGGTATTGGAAGTAGTGCCGCTAGTGCTGCAGGTAGTGTTTATGCAATCAACGAATTGTTAGGAAAACCATTTTCCAAAAAGGAATTAATAAAATATGCAATAATTGGAGAAAAGGCTGCATGTGGAAGTCCTATTGCTGATAATGTAGCAGCAGTTTTGCTTGGAGGGTTCACTTTTGTAAGAGAAAAAAATGATATCATTAAACTCAACAGTCCTATAAATCTAGCATTCACCATTCTACATCCACAAATTGAAGTTAAAACATCTGACTCTCGTGCATTAGTAAAAAAAAATGTTTCTCTAAAAAATATGGTTAAACAATCTGCTAATCTTGGTGCATTTGTAAGTGCTTTATATACTGAAGATTATGATTTACTAAGTAGGTCTATGAAAGATTTTGTTATTGAGCCACTGAGATCAATATTAATTCCAAATTTTGAAAAATTAAAACAAAGTAGTTTTAAAAATAATGCTCTTGGCTTCGGCATTTCTGGATCTGGTCCATCAGTTTTTGCACTATCAAAAGGAATTTCACAAGCCAAAATAATAGGAAAGTCTTTTGAAATAATTTATAAAAAATTGAATGTTAATTTTGATATTCATACCTCCTACTTAAACAATAAGGGAATTCAAATAATCGAATCTAAATAATTTATGCTGTATAAAAGCTTAAACAAAATTTCTAAAAAAGTAAATTTTGAAACTGCGGTAAAAAACGGTCTTGCTGGTGATGGTGGTCTTTATTTTCCAGAAAATATTAAACCTTTAGGTAACAATTTTTACCAAAAAATTATAAAAAAATCTAATCATCAAATTGCATTTGAAGTTATTAATCAATTTATTGGAGATTCAATTGATAAAAATAATATTCATAAAATTATTAAGAATACTTTAATGTTTGATTTTCCATTAATCAAAATTGAAAAAAACATCAGAGTTGTTGAACTTTATCATGGCCCAACATTAGCATTCAAAGATGTTGGAGCTAAATTCATGGCTAATTGTTTAAATTATTTTAATAAAAAAAACAAATATAATTCAACAATTTTGGTAGCAACCTCTGGAGATACGGGTGCTGCTGTTGCTAATGGATTTTTAGGTATTGACGGTACCCAGGTTGTAATATTATATCCAAGTGAACGAGTAAGTGAAATTCAAGAGAAGCAGCTCACAACAAATAAAAAAAATATTATAGCATTTGAAGTTGACGGAACTTTTGATGATTGCCAAAAAATGGTTAAAAAAGCTTTTTTAGACAAAGAGTTTACCAATTCACTTAACCTTACTTCTGCTAATTCAATTAATGTAGCCAGATGGCTTCCGCAATCATTTTATTATTTTTTTGCATACAAAGAGTTTTTAAAAGAAAATAATAATAAAGATTTGTCAATAAGTGTACCCAGTGGAAATTTTGGAAATATTTGTGCAGGAATAATATCAACTAAATTAGGATTACCTATCCATCATTTTATTGCTAGCACTAATATAAATGATACCGTACCTAAATATTTACAAACAGGGAAATATTCTCCTAAGGCCTCTGTCAGAACTATCTCCAATGCAATGGATGTTGGAGAGCCAAGCAACTTTGTAAGAATTTTAGAAATTTTCAATAATGATTTTAAAAAACTTAAAAATTTCTTTTCTTCTTATAGTTTTAATGATACACAAACATTAGAAGCTATAACAAATGTTTACAAAAGACATGACTATATCTTGGATCCACATGGTGCAGTTGGCTACTTAGGTTTAAAGAAATACCTAAATAAAAATTTAAATTCAACAGGGATATTTTTTGAAACAGCTCACCCTATTAAATTTTCTGAAGATGTTGAAAAAACCTTAGGAATTAAACTAAAAAAACCTGAACTAATTAAAGAATTAATAAAAAAAAATAAATATTCAATTCAAATAAAAAATTATAACGAGTTTAAAAATGAGCTGTTAAAAATTAGTCAAAAGAATAATTTTTAGGAGGATTAATACTTTTCAAATGTTTAACAAAATAATCCCACTTTCTTCTCATCATATAATTATTTAAATTTCCATAAGAGTGTCTTTTATTTGGAAATAAAATTAGATCAAAATCTTTATTTGCATTGATTAGAGCATCAACAACTAAAAATGTACTTGATGGAGGAACATTATCATCCAATAATCCATGAGCTAAAAGTAATTTGCCCTTAAGGTTATTAACTAAAAGTTGATTTGCCTGGATATCATAATTTGATTTAGAAATATCAAAATCTAATTTTCCATCTTTTTTATTTAAATCCAAAGGTTTTAACAAACCATGCCATTTTTCACCCCAGTCTGCAATATAATTTCTATTGTCGTGATTTCCAGATGTAGAAACTGCTACATCATAAAAATCAGGATATTTTAGAATAGCGGCTGTAGAAGCAAAACCACCTCCGGAATGTCCCCAGATACCAACTTTTGAAATATCCATAAATGAATATCTATTTGCAAGCTGTTGGATAGCATAAATATTATCAGGAATCCCATTATCGCCCATATTTCCGTAATAAGCATCGTGAAAGGATTTTGATCTTCCTGGTGTCCCCATGGCATCAACACTAACTACAATGAAACCAAGCTCAGCTAAAGACTGAAAATCTTTTCTTGAAACCATAAATGAATAGTTGCCCACGCTTCCTGATTGAGGACCAGGATATATGTAATTTAAAATAGGATATTTTTTATTTTTTTTATAATCACTTGGCAAATACATAATTCCAAATAAATCTGTTTTATCATCCCTTGCTTTTACATTAAATTCTAAAGGTTCTTGCCATCCATTTTTTATTAGTTCGTCGGTATTTGAACTTGATAGTTGTAGTAAGTTTTTACCATTTCTATCTTTTAAAATTGAAATTGGTGAAGTATTGGTGGTTGAATAAGTTGTTACAAAATAATTCCAATTTGGGGATGAGCTTATAGAATGGGAACCTCTTTCAGGTGTCAAACAAATTAATTTATTACCATCAAAATTAATTTTATATAAGTAGATGTGATATGGATTTCCTTTCTCTCTTCCACCAGCAGTAAAAATTATTTCACGATTAATGTAATCGATGTGCATAATTTTTCTAACTAACCAATTTCCAGAGGTTATTCTATTTTTTAATTTTTTAGTTGACAAATCATACAAATAAAGATGTCCCCAATTATCTTTTTCAGAATACCAAATAAATTCATTAGAATCAAATAACACTTTCCAATTTTCAGCTCTTACGCCAGACTCATAATAAGTTTTAACATTTTCTTTAAATAATGAAAAAACATCTCCAGTTTTTGAATCAGCAATTTGCAAATGTGCTTCTTTATGATCTCTTGAGGTTGAAATAAATGCTAACTTTGAGGAATCATCACTCCATTGAGTATCAAGAAATTCACCATCTCTTCCTGCAATATGATCAGTTGTTGTTGATCGCTGAAAATCATTGTTCATTTTGAATTTGATAATTTTCTTCGACTTAACATCAATAATAAGTCTCTCAATTTCAAATATTTTATCATCACCTGGAAGAGCATACTTCCAAGCCTCAAGTTTAGGGTGACCTACATTAGTTGATGTTAAATACATCTCACCCACTCCCCTGGCATCTTGTCTAAAAGTTGCTATTTTTTTTGAATCTGGACTCCATTTTAAAACAGGCGACTTTGATTTTTTCCATCCAGCATTGTTAGTAGCATAGCCATAATTATTAAAACCATCAAAAGTTAGCTGAAATCTCTTATCTGTTTTGGTGTTTCTAACCCATAAATTAAAATTATCTATATAAATAGCCAACTCTCTGTTGGGTGATAATATTTCATAACTATTTTTTTTTGAAAATTTACTTCTTTTGGTTTCGAAGGTTTTATTTTCTGAATAAATGGTTTTTTCTAATGAATTTAAATTAATCGTAAAGCTTTCTGATCCGTTTTTTTTCTTCAGTTTATAATGTAAAAATTCTTCATCATCCCATTCTTGAGAAATTAAAATATTGTTAAGGTATTGGAGAAAATGTTTGCCCATGTGAAGAGATGCATTTTTGTAATCTTTCTCTGACATGGATGATTTAGTAGGAGTATCACATGAGAGTATTGTAAACAAAAAGAACAAATAAACATTTAAATATTTTTTCATTTTATTTAATTACATGCTTTGAATCCACGTAGTAATTGTTATCAATTTTAAAAGAATCTTTTATTTCAATAAATTTCCATTGCTTAGTTGGATATATTATTTTGTTACCCGATTTTAAAATTATTTTTAAAGGCATATTGAAACCATCTATTACATTATTCCATTTAAAAAATAATTTCTCATTATCCATATAATGCTCTAAAACAGGTATTCGAACGTCCCTTAAATATTGATCAAAAAATGGTTTTAAATCCATTTTCATTTTTTTTGATATATAATTTTCAACTTGAGTAGTTGTCACTGTTTGGTGATAAAATTCATTATTTAAACCCCTTAAAACTTGTCTCCATTTTTCATCATCATTAGTAATTTGTCTTAAAGTATGTAATATGTTAGAACCTTTATCATACATGTCTCCAGATCCACTCTTGTTAACATTATAAGTACCAATGATTGGTTTTATATTACGTATCCTTTTTCTTTTTCCAATAACATATTCTGACGAAGCTTTTTTTCCAAAATGAAAATCTAAAAATAGATTTTCGGAATAAGTTGTGAAACTTTCGTGAATCCACATATCAGCAATATCTTTGTAAGTAATATTATTAGCAAACCATTCATGTCCAGTCTCGTGTATAATAATGTAATCAAACATTAAACCCCAGCCCGACCCAGATAAATCTCTTCCCAAATATCCTTGCTTAAATTTGTTTCCATATGTTACGGAACTTTGATGCTCCATACCCAAATAAGGTGCTTCAACAAGTTTAAAACTGTCTTCATAAAAAGGATATGGACCAAACCAATGTTCAAAAGCTTCCATTGATTTTATAGCATCTTTAAAATGAATTTTAGCAATTTCTAAATTATCTCTTAGTACATAGTAATCCATGTCTAAATCACCAGATTCACCCTTATATATTTCCGAAAAGTTAACATAATCTCCAATATTGATATTTACACCATAATTATTTATTGGATTTTTAACCTCCCAGTGATAAGTGTTAGAATTTTCTTTTTCTTCAATTTTTATTAATCTACCATTTGAAACATTAAAAAGTCCCTTAGGAACATTAACGCTCATTAACATTCCTTCAACTTCATCGTACATATGATCCTTATTTGGCCACCAAACACTAGCGCCTAAGCCTTGACATGAAGATGCAATGAAATGATTTCCATTTTTATCTTTTGTCCATGAAATTCCTCCATCCCATGGCGCTCTAACAGCGGTTTTAGGCTTACCTTCATAAAATACTTTGATTTTATTTTTAGCTCCTCTTATTTGTTTTTTTTTAAGTTTGATAAAATGAGCATTACCATCATGTCTAATTTCTAAATTTTCATCATTCTGTTCAGCTTTTGTTAAAACCAAAGGATTTTGTAAATCAATTTGGATTTCAGAGTAAGATTCCAAAACAGTATAACTTATCTCATTCGACCCCTTTATTGTACGGTTTACCGGATCTACAGAAATATCTAGATGATAATAAGTTAAATCCCACCAAATTCTTTCTTTTGTTATAGAACCTCTCAAAGTATCTTGACGTGTGAAATTGTTTATGTCATTTATAATACCCTGAGAAAAAAGTGGAAAAGAAGTAAGAAAAATTAAAATAATTATAAGTAATTTTTTATTCATATTATTTAATTGTAATTAAAAAAATTCTTCGAAATTTACATATAATTTCCTTAAGATGAAAAAAACAGTATTATATGACAAACACATAGCACTAAACGGAAAAATGGTTCCCTTTGCTGGCTACTTAATGCCTGTTCAATACGAGGGAGTCAATATTGAACATTTACATGTTAGAAGTTCTGTTGGTCTTTTTGATGTTTCGCACATGGGTGAATTTTTTTTAGAGGGTAAGAACGCTACTGATTTACTACAACTACTGTGTTCAAATGATATTTGTTCAATTCAAAATCATAAAGCTCAATACACATGCCTTATCAATGAATTTGGAGGAATAATTGATGACTTAATCATTTATAAGTTTAATGAAAATAAATTCATGTTGGTTGTTAATGCAGGGAATATTAATAAAGATTGGGAGTGGATTAAATTGCACAATAAAAAATTTGGAAATAAATTAGAAAATTGGTCAGATAAGATGTCTCTTTTAGCTCTACAAGGACCGAAATCATATAATATTTTAGAAAAAGTCATCAATTTTGATATCCATGCTTTGAAAAATTATAGTTTTATTATCTGTAATCTAGGCTTAGCAAAAAATGTAATAGTATCAACAACTGGATATACCGGTTCAGGGGGAGTTGAAATATATTGTGACAATAAAGACGTTGATTTGATTTGGAAAACTCTATTTGATCTCGGAAAAGAGTTTGATTTAAAACCCATTGGATTAGCTGCACGAGATACATTAAGATTAGAAATGGGCTATTGTTTGTATGGAAATGAAATTAATGATAAAACCAATCCAATTGAAGCTAATTTAAAATGGATAACTAAGTTAAATAAAGATTTTATTGGAAAAAAACATGTTATTAATACAATAGAAAAAGGTCCAACTAATAAACTCATTGGTTTCAAAATAGTAGAAAGGGGAATCCCAAGAAGTAATTATAAAATTTTTGATAATAATGATAATGAAATTGGAATCGTTACATCTGGAACTATGTCACCCTCACTAAAGCAAGCAATTGGCCTTGGTTATGTAAAAAATAAATTTTCTAAGCCAGATTCCCCAATATTTATTAAAATTAGAAATAAAAAGATAAAAGCTGTTATCGTCAAAACTCCTTTTGTAAAAATATAATTTGTGATTAAGGTTCTTATTTTTGGTGGAAGCGGATATTTGGGTAATACTATTTTTAAAGAATTAAGTCCATTTTATGATGTTTATGGAACCTTTTACAAAAAACTAAATTTTAAAAAAAACAAAAGATTCTTTTACTTTCCTTTAGAAAAAAACTCATTGAAAATTGTAGAGAAAGTAAAACCGACTCTAATAATTTCGAGTTTAAAAGGTGATTTCAACGACCAAGTCATTTTTCATAATAAATTAATAGACCTCTGTGACAAAAAATGTATCAAACTTTTATTCATTTCATCTTCTAATGTTTTTGATTCGTTTACAAACTACCCTAGTTATGAATACGACAAGACTTTTTCAGAAAGTGTTTTTGGAAGATTTAAAATTAGTATTGAAAATAAAATTTTAAGAATGAAATCTAAAAATTGGATCATACTAAGGTCTCCAATGATATTTGATAAAAACTCATCCAGAATAAAGGATATTATTAATAAATCTAAAGAATCTATTGCCATCGAAATATTTCCAAATCTTATTGTGAATATAAATTCAGCAAAAATTTTTGCAAAACAAATTCATTACATAATTAGTAGAAACATCTCTGGAATTATTCATCACGGAAGTAATGATCTAGTTAATCATGATGAATATATTTTTTCAATAGTAAAAAAACTGAAACTTAAAACAATTAAATACAAATACGTATACACCACTAACGAAAATAGATACCTTGCTTTATTCTCTAATCGTGATATTTTTCCAAGTCATTTGCAATTTAGTTATTCAAAAACATTAAAAATATAATTAGTAAATGAATTTTATGAAAACTATATTTTAATTTATCTTTGAGAATATGGGAAGAGCCTTTGAGTTCAGAAAAGCAAGAAAAATGAAACGTTGGTCTGCGATGGCTAAAACCTTTACTAGAATCGGTAAAGATATAGTTATGGCTGTTAATGATGGTGGACCTATCCCTGAAAGTAATTCGAAACTTAGAGCAGTAATACAGAACGCCAAGGCTGCAAATATGCCCAAAGACAACATTGAGAGAGCAATTAAAAAGGCTTCTGATAAATCAACTGAGAATTACAAAGAAATAGTTTTTGAAGGTTATGGTCCCTATGGTATTGCTGTAATAGTTGAAACAGCTAGCAATAACAATAACAGGACAGTAGCTAATGTGAGAAGCTATTTTAATAAATATGGAGGGAATTTGGGAACAGCAGGATCTGTTGAATTTATGTTTGAAAGAGTTTGTTGTTTTAAAATTAATTCAAAGATTGATTTAGAAGAGCTTGAATTAGATTTTATTGATTTTGGGGTTGATGAAGTTCTAAATGATGAAGATGGGATTTGCTTATATTCTCCTTTTGAAAACTATGGTGATATACAAAAAGAAATAGAAAAACGCGAAATTGAAATAATTTCATCAAACTTTGAAAGAATTCCTAAACAACTAAAAAGTTTGAGTGAGGAACAAAGAAAAGAGGTTGAAATATTAATTGAAAAGATTGAGGAAGATGATGATGTACAAAACGTATATCACAATATGAAATAATTAAGAATATTCAGGAATTTTACCTTTTATATCTTTAAAAAAACTCATTAAAAATTTTATATCTCTCTCTTTACTGTCTGTTAAATAATATGGGTCTGAAATTTTAATTTCTTTATCTTTAAAATTTAAAGAAGCACTAATAATTGGAACATTAGCTTCTTTTGCAATATAATAAAAGCCTGTTTTCCAAACCTCAACTTTTTTTCTAGTTCCCTCTGGAGATAATGCTAGTCTAAACAAATCAGTTTTCTTAAAAATATCTGCGATAGACTTAACATTGTTTGATTTTTTTCCTCTTTTCACAGGTTTACCTCCCAACTTTCTTAAAAAATAACCAAGTGGAAATTTAAAAAGTTCTTTTTTCCCAATAAAATTAATTTCTTTTTGCATTATTTTTCTTGCCATAACAGCTATGAACAAATCTTGCCAATGAGTATGTGGAGCAGCAATTATAACACACTTTTTTAACAAATTGAGGTTTCCAACCAATCTCCAACCTAAAACTTTAAAATAAATAAACCTAGTTAAAAAAAGAATCATATGATTTTTCTTGCGTTTATTAAATCCTCCATCGTGTCAATACCAATTCCCTTATAAATTGTTTCTACCATTTTTATTTTTTTTCCATTCTCTAAAAATCTTAATTGTTCTAATTTTTCAAATTTCTCAAGAGTTGATGGTTTTGAATTATAAAAATAAATTAAAGCCTCTTTTTTAAAAGCATATACTCCAATATGTTTGTAATAGTTAGGTTTATCATTAGGTAATCTATTAAAAGGGATAATAGATCTTGAAAAGTAAAGTGCAAAATTATCATTATCAACAACAACCTTAACATTACTTGAGGATTCAACATCCTTAATTTTATCGATTGGCTGCATCAAGGAAGCTAAATCAATCTTTTTATAATGATCATTTTTAAAAATATCAATTAATTTTTTTAAACTAAGTTTATCAATAAATGGTTCATCACCTTGAACATTTAATATTATATCAGAATTAATTTTAGAAGCAAATTCAGCTATTCTATCAGATCCACTTTCATGTTTAACGGCACTCATAAAAACATCTCCACCATTATCCTTTATTAAATTGAAAATGATTAGTGAATCAGTAATTACATAAACTTCATCAAACAAACATGAATTAACGACATTTTGATAAGTTTTCAAAATAATTGGTAATCCTCCTAAATCCATCATTAATTTTCCAGGAAGTCTTTCTGAATCAAGTCTTGCCGGAATCATTGCAATTGTTTTCATCTTTTTTATATAAAATTACGTTTATATTTTAATTAAAATCCTATCAAATAAAGTTTGCTTTCTGCTCGTGTTACTGCAGTGTATAACCACCTTAGATAATCTATATTTGGTCCTTCTTTCAAAAAAGGTTTTTCTATAAACACTATAGGCCATTGGCCTCCTTGAGCTTTATGACATGTTATAGCATATGAAAACTTAACATGAAGCGCATTAAAAAAAGGATTTTCTTTAGTTTTTATAAACCTTTTATATTTAGATTTTATATGTAAATAATCCTTTTGAATTTCTTGGTATAAAAGATTGGATTGATCATATGATAAAGATGGTAATTCAGAATCTAATGTATTTAAAATGATAGTTGTATCAAAAGAGGGTTGGCTTGCGTAATCAACCATTCTAATTTTTATTTCAGCAAATTCAAATCCATATAACTCTCTAATTCTGTATATTTCTAAGACTTCAATTATATCTCCATTTGCCAAAAAAGAAATATTTGGATCAGAATCGGACCAAAAATAATTATTCTTAGTTATCATTAACAGATCACCAATACAAACTTTATGATCATGAGATAAAATTGTTTTTCTTATCTGTTGATTATATTGATTAGCTCTTTTATTTGAACGAACAATTATTATAGAATTATCCCTTCCATTTTCATTAAAACTATTTTCAATTGATTCTTGAATTTCAAAACCATCAGAAAGAAAATGGATATCGTTAAATTTTTTAAATTTAAAATCTAAGTCTTCATTGATTATGTTATCTCTAATAACAGTCGCATTATAAAGTATTCCTGATTCTTCAGTTTGTCTAACTACATCACTAATTTCATATTGATCAATTTTAAGATTATAATTTTGCTCTAAGTATTCAGCATTCAGTGCTGGACTAATCGATTGATTTACCGGAGGCAATTGAGCGCTATCTCCAATAAAAATTAATTTAGAATTAGTTTTAAAATCAATAAATTCTATAATATCACTTAATAAGGATTTTTTTTTAAAAAGGTCATTAGAATTTAATGATTCTGAAATCATCGAAGCTTCATCAACAATAAAAACAATATTTTTTAATTTATTAGTTTTTAAGGTAGATTTGAAATTTCCTGAACTATCAACTTTTGAGTAATAAATTTTCTTGTGAACTGTGTAAGTTTTTCTTTGAGTATATTTAGATAAAACTTTAGCAGCCCGACCTGTAGGAGCCAATAAACTATAACTCATTTTACTGTAATGTAAATTTTCAACTAAAGTTTTCATTAATGTAGTTTTACCTGTTCCTGCATATCCCCTCAATAAAAAAACAGTTGAATTATTTTTATTATATAAAAAATCCGTTAAACTTTTCAAAGCAGAAAATTGATCTTTAGTGGGATTTAAAAGAAAATTTCTCAAAAGTAATTTATTAAATTCTGATGAATTCATATGATTTTAAATTTTAAGTAAACCTATTATTAATACTTACTTTTGAGAATAAAAAAAAATTGTAGTTTTGTTTAAATATAATTAATTATACAATGGAATTCATATCTAAATACATGAGAATTATTAAATCCGTTCTTTGGATTTTAATAATTGTTTTTGCTTATAAAGTTTACGGTTCAATAAATGGTCCAATTGAATTTAATAAAGTTAAAAACGAAAGATACTTAAAAGTAATTGATAAACTAAAAGACATAAGAAATGCTCAAATAGCTTACAAAAGCGTTAACGGTATTTACTCTGATAATTTTGATAGTTTAATTAGTTTTATTGATTCAGCACAATACACATTAATTCAAAAAAGAGATTCAAGTTTTTTAGAATACGATAGAACTTTTAGAATTGATATGTTAAGAGAGGTCGTAGTAATAGATACCTTAGGATTTGCCTCTGTCAAAGATTCTTTATTTGGTAATTCCAATAGATATAAAAATATGGCAAGTATTCCTATAGATGGAGTTGATGAAACTTTCAAAATTAAATCTGATGTTATTGACAAAAATGGATATAATGTTCCTGTCTTTGAGGTTAGAGTTTCTAAAGATGTCGTTTTGTTTGATCAAAATAAAGATTTATTAAAACAAGAAAAAGGCCTAATGTCTGTTGATGGCGTTAATGGTCCTGACATTGTTTTAGGATCACTAAGCGAGGTTAGCACCAATGGAAATTGGCCAACAACCTATGATGCAATTGCTAGAAACTAAAATAGAGCTTGGCAAAAACCTTTTAATAAAACTTGGTCATGATAGTGTATCATTGATTTTGTCCAAGCCTGATGGTACTTTAACAAACCATTTCTACAAAGGGTTTTCAAAAAAAATTGAAACTCATTCACTCGTGAATAAATTAGATTCTGTTATTTCCGAATCTAATTTTACCAAACAAAGCATAACAAATGTTAAATTAATTGTTTGTAATAGGATATCGTCAATAGTACCAGAAAATCTTTTTGAAGAGAAATTATGTTTAGAATATTTAAAATTTAATGCCAAATTATTAAAAAATGATTTCGCTGCAAATGACAAAATTGAAGAAATTGGAGCAATCAATGTCTACATTCCCTTCGTAAATGTTAATAATTATTTAATAGAAAAATTTGGAGCATTTAATTACTACCACTATTCAACAATTTTAATCAAAAAATTAATAAAAATTGCAAATCATAAAAAGACATCATTTTTTGTTAATATTCAGTTAGATTCTATCCAAATCATATTATTTAAAAACAAAAAACTTCTATTGTACAATAATTTTGAAATAAAAGAGAAGGAAGACATTATCTATTTTTTACTACTGTCTATAGAACAAAATAAAATTGATAATAATAAAACCAAAATTTCATTACACGGAATTATTAAAAAAGACACTTATTTATTACTAGAAAAATTTATTAATAATATAGAAATTATTGATTTGTCTAAGAAAACAGCTAATACAACAGAGTTAAATAATTTAACAAAAATTGATTATTTGCTTATATGAGAATAATTTCTGGAATAAATAAAGGCAGAAAAATAAATGCACCCAAAAAACTACCAGTAAGACCTACTACCGATCAAGCAAAAGAAGCTTTATTTAATATTATAAGTAATAGTTATTTTTTTTCAGAATTATCAGTCCTAGATTTATTTACCGGCACTGGAAATATTAGCTATGAATTTGCGTCAAGAGGTTCAAAGAAAATCACGTGTGTAGATTCAAATAAAAGTTGCATAAAATTTGTTGAAAAAATTTCAAATGATCTTTCGTTAAATTTAAATATTATCAAATCAGATGTCTACACATATTTAAAAAAAAATAATGCAAATTATGATATAATATTTGCTGATCCGCCATACGATTTTGAATGCATCAATTATGAGAAAGTCATTCAGCTTATAATTGAAAATAGAATAATAAATAATGGCGGTTTAATTATTCTTGAACATTCAAAAAATAAAATACTGAAAAACATTTTAAACTACTCAGAAACTAGAGAATATGGTGGATGTTGTTTTAGTTTTTTTAAAATTTAAACAACTGAATTCCAGTATTTTAAAAATATTAATATAAATATATGGTTTAAATTTTAATAAAAGCACTAATAGGCTTATGATCTGATATATTTTTGTCATGAACAGTGAAGTTTTTAGCGGTGATTGAAGGTGAAACAAAAATATAATCAATTCTAATTGGCATAAATTTAAAAGCATAAGTTGATCCAAATCCTTTGCCTTTTAACTTAAATATATCATCCATTTTATTTGCAATTTCTTTATAAACAAAAGAATGTTCAGTATTATTTAGATCAACGGTTAAAATTGTTTTGTATGAAGATCTTGAAACGTGAGAAAGCAATGTGTCTAGTTGTTGTTTTTGATCCACATATCCACTTTTGATTTTACCAACGACATTCTTAAAGCTTTTTACATCTGCCCTTATTTTTTTTACATCAACCTTAAAAGATTCAAAATGAGCATTATACACCCTAATTGTATCGTTTTTTTCAACTATATCGATAAATATGATACTATTGTTTGAATTATCAAATTCTATTGCACCTCTATTAATAATTTGATTATTTGTAAATATCGACTGGCCAACATTATTGCTGGACAAATAAATGTATTTGTTTTTGTATCCGCTCAAAATATCTTTGTATGCACCATGATACTCCTGTATCGACAAGACATCAGGCATTTTGTTAATAATAAATTTTTTTATTTGTGAAGGAATACTATCTTGATCAATCCAGCGATAATGATTGAATAATCTGGAATTAAAACTCATCACGTGAAAGTCCTCTTTTTCTTCAACTGTCCTCTCTCCTATTTTAAAGAAAGAAACTGAATTATAAAACAGAAAAATTAATATAGAAAAAGATAAAAAAAATCTAAAATCAATTTTCAAAGACCAATAAATGAAAAAACAAATATTTATAAGAAAAAATAAAGGATATAAAAATGTAAAGAACGAAAATACTGAGAAAATCGGATGATAATAATTATTTAAAACAAAACAGATTGCTATAAAAAATGAATTAAATATGTTAATTGCAAACAGAATTTTTCGAAAAAAACTGGATTTATCCCTAAAAAAAATCAATTTTGTCCTGCTTTAAAAAGTACATCTTTTTCTTGCTTTGTCAAACTATCGTACCCTGATTTGCTTATTTTATCTAAAATTACATCTATTTTTTGTTGATCTATTGATTCCTTTGAACTCTTTTTGTAACTTTTAGCTTTATAAACCTTTCTAATGTTTTTATTTTTTTTAAAAATTGTTTTAAAATAATTTAATAAATCAATTACCCAATTTCCAACATCTTTTCCAATAGATAATTGAGAGTTGTAAAAATAGCCCCAAGCTGCCCCTCCTAAGTGTGCTAAATGTCCACCAGCATTTCCTGATGGTATTTGAATCAAATCCATAAGTATGAAAGCTACAGCTATATAAATTATCTTTACATCAAAGAAAATTATCCGGAAAGTAAATCTTGGAGAATATGAAGCTAAAAAAATAAATACAGCCATTGCTCCAGCAGAAGCACCAATCATTGGAGGTTTTAAACCCTCAAAAACAGGAAATAAATTATAGCTAATAAGGTAAGTAGATGATCCACACAATAAACCTATAAAAAATATTTTAAATAATTTATCCTGACCAAAAAGATCTAAAACTACTCTTCCAGAGTAATACAATATTAACATATTACCAACCAAATGCCACAGATCAGCGTGAAAGAAACCATATGTAATTAAAGACCAAGGCTTGTATATAAGCTCATAGAAAGATGGAGAGACCTCAAAAAATGAAATCAGGGAAAAAGAATTTATGTTAAATAAAAAAATGATTGTATTAAATAAAAAAGGCAAAACAAAACATATTACCATCCAGACAATAATTTGTCCTAGTACATCCAAATTAGAATACTTGTATCTTAAATTATTTATTAATTCCATCTATTTTTGTTAAACTGATTTTTATTCCAATACCAAACCATAATTAAACCCGTTAATGCTCCCCCAACATGTGCAAAATGAGCTATTGGTCCTAATGAAAACGAGGACAAACCAAAAAAGAGATCAATAATTATTAACCCAGGAACTAAAAATTTTGCCTTAATTGGAATTGGAGGAAAAAGTAACATGAGTTCAGAATTTGGAAACGAAAAAGCAAAAGCAACTAAAACCCCATAAATAGCTCCAGAAGCTCCTACTAAAGAGGAATTAAAGGCAGCGTATGAGGATGACAAACTTTTTTCTTCAACAAATTGTAAAATTGAGGTATTATATGAACCCTCAGACAAAATATTTTTAAATGATTCAAAAGACATGTTATTCACTTGTAAAGCACTAAAAACAGACTGAATTTCAAAATAATATGCTAATAATTGAATTGCTGCTGCTCCTAAGCCAGATGAAAAATAAAAAAACAAAAACTTCTTAGAACCCCACATTTGCACTAACGGTGATCCAAACATCCATAGTCCAAACATATTAAAAAGAATATGATATAAATTTCCATGCATAAACATGTGAGTTATGAGTTGGCTTAAAAGAAATTTATCGTTTTGAAAATAATGAAGAGCTAGTAAATCATTACCCATCTCTCCTAAAAAACCTGAACCAATAAAAAATAATATATTAATTATTAATAATTGTTTGATTGTTTCTGGAATGGCTCTCATTTTAAAACATTTTTTTTATTGAATCAACCGGTATCACCTTACTAATTAATTTATTAAAAGGTGAAATATTCGAATCTTTACAAGCAAACAAATCGTTAATCAGAGATTCTTGTTCATCTTTTTCTAATATTTTTCCAGATTTGATAGAGGAACATTTTGATAAAACTTTAGCTATATAGTCATTTAGACTATTACTATTTGTTTTATAGTCAGAAATATGATTAGCAATCAATTCTTGAAAAAGTTGATCGATTTGATTTTCTGTAAATAAGGGATGAATTCCAATAACTTCGATCTCATTTTTATTAAACTTACTAAAATTAAAGCCAAGATGAATTAATGAGTTTTTAGCTTCAAAAAGTAAACGAATATCTTCGTCATTTAAATCAATTTTTATAGGAAAAATCAATATTTGAGAAAAGTTTTTTTGAAATGAAAGCTCACTTAAAAACCTTTCATAAAGTATTCTTTGATGAGCTCTTTTTTGATCAATTATTAACAAACCTGAACCTGTCTTTGTTATAATATAAGAATTATTAAATTGAAAAGTTGAAAAAGAAATCTTACAGTCATCTTCTTTAAAGAAACCTAAGGAGACAGATTTATTTTTAATAGATGATTCGTGATTATCCTCATCATTATTATTTGTAGCTTTTAATGAATTAAATGGATTAAAAGATTTATCATAGTCTACACTTGGCATGGATGGTTTTTTATTTTTAAAATCGTATGGCGTGTTTAAATTAACACTATTTTCAAAATCAATTAAAGGCGATATATTGAACTGTCCAAGACTATGTTTTATTGAAGATTTTAAAATAGCATAAATAGATTGATCATTATCAAATTTAATTTCAGTTTTGTTGGGATGAATATTTACATCTATGGATTCATTAGGTACATTAAAACATAAAAAGTAAGCAGGATGATGACCCTCAGAAATCATCCCATCATATGCGGACTTTACAGCATGATGCATGTGAAGATTTTTTACAAACCTATTATTTACAAAAAAATACTGTGAATTTTTTGTCTTTTTAGAATACTCAGGCTTTACAACAAAACCCTCTATTTTTGCAATATCCGTAGTTTCGCTAATTGGAACTAACTTCTCTTGAATTGATTTGCCAAAAACTCTAACAATTCTTTCTTTAAATATGGATTTTTTTAAATTAAATATTTCATTTCCATTATTTATTAAAATAAAGTTAATGTCAAAATTTATTAGAGCTACTCTTTGAAACTCATCAATTATATGCCTAAGCTCAACATTATCTGACTTCAAAAAATTTCTACGAGCAGGAATGTTAAAAAATAAATTCTTTACACAAACAGAAGTTCCTTTTTTACAAAGATTTTCCGATTTTGAAATAACTTTATTTCCAACTAATTTTATTTCATTTCCAATATCTCCCTCTAAATTATTATTTGAAATTATCTCTAAATGAGAAACAGAAGCTATGCTAGAGAGAGCTTCCCCTCTAAAGCCCATTGTTTTTAAATCAAATAAATCATCTGAGTTATTTATCTTTGAGGTAGCATGTCTTACAAAACATAAATCTAAATCTTCACTACTCATTCCAGAACCATTATCCAAAACCTGTATTAATGTTTTTCCGGCATCTTTGATTATCAGCTTTATGGTTTTGGCTTTACAATCAACTGAATTTTCTAAAAGTTCTTTAACAACAGACGACGGTCTTTGAACTACTTCACCAGCAGCAATTTGATTAGCAACATTTTCAGGAAGTAATTTAATTAAACTTGTCATGAATAAAATATTGATAAGTCAAAATCAATTATAAACAAGAAAATCAATACTAATAATAAAAAAATGACAACAATTCTATTAGAAAAACTTCTATTGGATCTGTTTCTGTGAAAAATTCTTGCTTCTTTCCACTGAGAAGATAAATCTGAGGTGTTGTTATAGTTTCTATTTTTTTTGTAAACAGAATCAAACTCATAAATATTTTTTATGGATTTATCTTTATAATATCTAGGATTATAATTAAATCGTTTATTTTTTTCAAGTTTAAATAAATTGATTTTCAACGCTTAAAATTTATTATCCAAATGTACAAAAATGAGGATATAATTTGAGACAAAACATGTAATAGGAATGATTATATTTGCGAATTATGGAAATGAAAAATATCAATATTTTAGAGGACTATCTTTCAATACATAAAAATATAGTTGTTATTCCTCATACAAGTCCTGACGGAGATGCAATTGGAAGTTGTTTGGCTTTGGTTCAACTATTAAATAAATTAGGTCACAATACCAATATGATCAGCCCTAATGAAGCGCCTTATTTTCTGAAATGGACACCTGGATTCAAAAACATCATTTATTATGATTCTGAAAATGAAAAATGTTCCTCATTGATTAACAATTCTGAACTAATCTTTACATTGGACTTTAATGATTTAAAAAGAATTGGAGACTTAGGTAAAGTAATAAAACAATCATCATCAAAAATTATTATGATTGATCACCATCAAAATCCAAAGGATTACGCTGATTTAATTTTTTCTGAGCCATCCACTGGATCAACCTGTGAATTATTGTATGAAATTATTGCTAGTTTGGGTTATGAAAAAAAAATTGATACAAACATAGCCTCATGTTTATATTTGGGAATAATGACTGATACTGGGTCCTTTCAATACTCAAATGTTACCCAAAGAACTCATCAAATTATTTCCAAATTAATTAAACTTGGAGCTATTCAAAACGAAATTCACAATAAAGTATATAACGAATCTTCCATTAGCAGATTAAAAGTATTGGGATCCGCATTAAAAAACCTCAGACTTATTAAAGAGTTAAATACTGTTTTTATGTTTCTAAAAAAAGAAGATTTAAAAAAGTTTGATTTTAAAAAAGGAGATAGCGAAGGAATTGTTAACTATGGACTATCATTAAAAAATATCATTTTTAGTGTTATTTTTATTGAGGATTTAGAAGAAGAAAATAAGATTAAAATATCTTTTAGATCACAAGGTGAATTTTCTTGTAATAAATTTGCAAATACACACTTTAACGGAGGAGGACATATTAATGCTGCAGGTGGTGTTGATAATGGTCCATTAAACGATACAATAAATAAATTTAAAAAAGTAATTTACTCATATAAAAAACAATTAAATAAATGAAAAAATATTTTTACACTCTAATCATAGCTTTAACATTTTCGTCATGTGTTAGTTCACATCCTGATTTAAATGATGGTTTATATGCAGAGATAAATACAAACAAGGGGGATATGATTATTAATTTAACATATAAAAAAACTCCAGTGACAGTGGCTAATTTTGTATCATTAAGTGAGGGAGACAATAAAGAAGTAAGCTCTGAACATAACAATAAAAAATATTATAACGGCTTAATATTTCACAGAGTAATAGAAAACTTTATGATTCAAGGCGGATGCCCAGAGGGATCAGGCATGGGTGACCCAGGATATAAATTTAAAGATGAGTTTGACGAAAACTTAAATCACGATGGGCCTGGTATTCTATCCATGGCTAATTCAGGACCTAATACCAATGGAAGTCAGTTTTTTATAACCCATAAAGAAACACCATGGTTGAATGGTGTCCACTCTGTTTTTGGTAAAGTTGTAAAAGGTTTAGAAATAGTTGATAAAATAGAACAAAATGATACTATTAAAAACATTTCTATAATTAGAGTTGGAAAAGAGGCTAAAAAATTTAAAGCATCAAAAATATTCTCTAATCATTTTGAAGAAGATAGGATTGAAAAAAAGAAAAAAATTGCATTTCAAGAAAATATAAAATTAGGGAAGAAAAAAGAACACGAATCAAAAAAACAGATTGCCAAATCAACTAATTCTGGATTGCAATATGTCAAAACATATTCAAGCAATGGAGAAAAAGTAAATCCAAACAAATCTGTAATGACTCACTATGCAGTTTATTTTGAAGATGGTTCCATACTGGACACAAGTTTACTAGAAATTGCAGAAAAATACGATATAGTTAATGTTCAGAAAAAAAATGCGAATGGCTATGTCCCATTAGAATGTAAAGTTGGTCCCAATGATGCGTTAATAAGTGGTTTCAAAGAAGGATTAAAGTTATTAAATGTAGGTGATAAAGCTATTTTATATTTACCCTATTATCTTGCTTATGGCGAGGCAGGTCGTGGTTCGGTTATACCACCTAAATCAAATTTAATATTTGAAGTAGAAATAATAGAATTAAAATAATTTTTTTAAGGAATGTTTTTTTCATATATCATTCCCTATTTTAAAAAAAACATAGGTTTATTTATTTGTTTTGTTGTAATTGTATTTTTAGAGTTAGTTAAAAAAGACCCTGCATTAATAGATAAATACTACAGCTCACTGTTTTACATTAATAATTCAAAAATATTTTTGTATTACTTTGGGAAAATACCTTTTTCTTTAGGAGATTTTTTATATTTTTTAATTCCAGTATTTCTTTTTTTGTTAAATAAGAAGCGAAACACGAGAAGAAAAAACTTGAAAATTTCTTTTCAATACTTAGCTGTAATATATATTTTTTTTCAATTACTATGGGGTTTAAATTACCATCGAACCCCTCTAATTGATAAATTCTCAATTAAAAACACTTACAACTTCGACTCATTAATCAAAGCAACCGATTTATTTATTGAAAACACTAACAGAATACATAAAAAAATTTCCAATAATGATACTATTCCAGTTAGTTTTAATATTGAAAAGGAGGAGTTGTTTAATAATTCTATAAACGCTATTAAAACATTTGATCACCCCCACATCATAAATAAAATTAAAAAAGTATCTAGTGTTAAAAATTCTATTTTAAGTACTCCCCTATCTTACATGGGTTTTAGCGGATATATAAACCCATTTACTTTGGAAGCTCAAATAAATGTTAACACCCCCCAATTATATCTTCCTACTACAATATGTCACGAAATTGCACACCAAATGGGATATTCTGCTGAAAATGAAGCAAATTTTATAGGAATTTTAGCAGCCATAAGTTCAGAAAATAATTTAATTAGTTATAGCGGCTACGTACAAGGCTTAAGACATCTTTTAAATGAAATTTATAAAACCAATAAAACTAGCCATAGTGAAATTATTTTGAAATTAAATAAAGGTGTTATTTTAAATATTCAGCAAGCAAATAACGAATTAAAAAAATATACAAATCCATTAGAACCGTATATAAAAAAAACGTACGACTATTTTTTAAAAGCTAACAAACAAACTGCAGGTATTAAAAGTTACAGCTTGGTTGTTAATTTACTTGTTAATCAATACTCTAATCAATAATTTTAGGGGCACCTAAACTTTCTAAGTTCTGACTTAATTTATTAACTGCATTAATAAATTCATTTATTTCTGGAACTATACTTTCCCATTGTTTTTTTCCAATTTTAAAATTTTCAATATGATGCTTCGTTGGTCCGTACGAATTACCATACAAACTTCTTTTAGCAACTGAAATACGATCGGATACAAGTGGTATATCCTTTTCTCCAATTTCTTTTTTTGATTTATTACCAAAAAGAAGAACTTCAATTAAGTTCATCTCGTCCTTTAAACTTTTGACTCTATTTGTCAAGTCGGAATCAATATTATTAATATACCTTAAAGCATAATCAAAATTAGTTTGTTTCTTTTTTGCTTTTGTATAATCAGAAATTATCATTGATGAACTAATTTCAAATTTATTCAATTCAGTGATAAAATCTTCAATTTCAGTTGTTAATGGATTTTTTAATACATTTTCCCTAATTCTTTTTACCTTAAAAGTCTTACTTTCAGTTAACTCCTTTAATTCACCATTAACTAATTCCAACAATCGTAAAGAATATTTTCCAGGCTTTACAGGAATTGAAGATTGATAATTTCTAGAATTTGAATTTAATGACACTGGCAAAGGTTTTGAAAGATTCCACGTCACTCTATTTATACCTTTTTTTGTTGAACCGTTAATTCTGTCAACTAATTCACCGTTTACATCCCTAATTTCTAATATTAACTTAGGTTTTGATTCATTAACCTCTTTATCTAATTCATTCCAACCAGAAAAAGGGACATCTTTGTTTAATTTATCTAATTCTTTCTCCCTTTCCGACCTGATAGATTTCAAAGACTTGTAAGATTTGGGTAAGTTATATGTAAAAACAGCTCCATAAGGTGGGTTTTCCGAACTGTAATAAGATGACCCTTGACTAGACGTACCAGATCTTATTGGATTATACTGAAGTGCTTCTCTAACATCAAATAATAAATGCTCATTTCTATTTTCTTTATTTATTGATCTTAGCGGTGAATAATCATCTAAAACATAAAAACCTCTTCCAAAAGTCGCTAAAACTAAATCATTTTCTCTTTTTTGAATTGCGAGGTCTCTAATTGAAATAGTCGGTAGTCCAGTTGAAAATTTAATCCATTTTTCACCTTGATTATTAGAAAAATACAACCCATATTCAGAAGCTAAAAATAATAGATTTGGATCAATATGATCTTGAACAATCCTCCATATAAAAGTGTCTTCTGGCAATCCATTAACAATTGATTTCCAAGATTTTCCACCATTTGAAGTCTTATATAAATAAGGTCTATAATCCCCAAACTTGTGGTTGTCCAATGCTACATATGCAACTTGGCTATCAAAATGATCAGCTTTAATATCATTAACAAAAGAAGTGCTTGGAACGCCAGGTAGTTTATCAACAGACATAGATATCCAAGTCAAACCACCATCCTTTGTTGTCTGGATTAAACCATCATCTGTACCAGCATATAAAATGTTTTGATTTAATACAGATTCACTTAATGAGGTTATTGTGTTATATGTTGACATTGCATAAACATCAAGGGCAGTATCCCAACTTTGTTGTTTTCCCATA
This sequence comes from uncultured Flavobacteriaceae bacterium, assembly GCA_938088195.1. Classification (GTDB taxonomy): domain Bacteria; phylum Bacteroidota; class Bacteroidia; order Flavobacteriales; family Flavobacteriaceae; genus MAG-121220-bin8. The sequence continues at coordinate 41,280 of CALKEO010000015.1, forward strand.
ATAGGTAATTCTAACCTTTCCTGGTTCTTAGTTAAATCTTTAGAAATTGGAGTCCAACTGTCACCTCTGTCATCAGACTTCCAAACTCTTTGAGAACCAAAATACAGTCGCTTTGGATTATGAGAACTTACTAAAATTGGAGAATCCCAATTAAACCTTTCGTAATCTTCATTTAATCCAGAATAGGGTCTTATCGACACAGCTTCACCTGTTGTTCTGTCAACTCTGTTAAGGTAACCTTGCTGAGACTGAGCATAAACTATATTTGGATTTCCTGGTTCAGTTGCTGGTTGATGTCCATCTCCTCCTAATAAAACGAACCAGTCGCTATTTACAATTCCGTTAGACCTAAATGTTCTACTTGGACCGCCTTGTGTATTATTATCTTGAGTTCCACCATAAATATTATAAAAAGGGTATGAATCGTCAACAGCTAGTTTATAAAATTGAGTTAGAGGAAGATTATTAACATATTTCCATGATTTAGTATCATCAAAAGATTCATAAATTCCACCGTCTGTTCCGACTAGCAAATAGTTGGGGTCGTTTTTCTTAAATGTCATAGAATGATTGTCAGAATGTTTATTTCTTTCACTCATTCTATAAAAAGTTTTTCCGCCGTCATCAGAAACTTGAACTCTGACATCCATTAAATAAATTTTATCAAAATGGTGAGGAGAAGCAACTAATTCTTGATAATAATGCGGTCCAGTAGCGCCAGATACTGTGTCGGACATTTTTTTCCAACTTTCTCCTCGGTTTGATGACCTGTAAACGGCTCCTTTTCTTCTATCAAGTTCAATGGCAGCATACAATACATCAGGATTTATTTCAGAGATAGCCAAACCAATTTTACCAAGTTTCCCAGTTGGTAAACCAGTTTTTAATTGTCTCCAGGAATCACCTCCATCTGTACTTTTAAATAGTTTTGTTCCTACTCCTCCACCAATATAAGCTGCAACATTTCTGTGTCTTTGCCAAGTGGCAGCATACATAATATTCTCATCTCTTGGATCCACAACCACGTCAGTTACCCCAGTCCACTCGTTTACACTGAGAACTAAATTCCAATTACTACCACCATCAATAGATTTATAAAGTCCTCTATCACCACCACTTGACCAAAGTGGGCCCTGAGAGGCAACAAAAACTATATTTGAATCTTTTTTATTCACTATAATTTTTGATATATGTTCGGAATTATTTAAACCTTTATTTTTCCATGTTTTTCCACCATCTTTTGTAACAAAAACACCTTTACCTATACCCACGTGTCTTCCACCAACATTCTCTCCTGTACCCAACCAAATAGTACTAGTATTGTTGGGGTCAATTGTAATACTTCCTGTAGAATAAAATGGCTGGTTATCTGTTAAAGGTGTCCAGGTAGTTCCCGAATTGACGGTCTTCCATACGCCACCAGAACCCACAGCAACATACCATTCGTTCTCATTTTCAGGATTAATTGCAATTTCAGCAATTCTTCCCGACATAAAAGCAGGACCAATAGATCTAAATTTTAAACCTGAGTAAAGGCTTGACTCGTTGTTTGAGTCCTTTTTATTTTTTTGCGAAAAACTGTTGTTATAAGAAAACAAAAGAAAAAACAACAGAGTATATTTTATAACTTTGTTCATATGATAATTTTTTATTGGAATAATTTAAATATAATTAATAATATCTATTTTTTCATTTTAAATTTACCAAATGTCAAAAAATAAATTGTTTGAATCTGTTGAAATATTTGATATTGGATCTAAGGGACAGACTATTGCTAAATCAAATGAAGGAATAGTTTTAATGGTTAAAAATGGAGTTCCTGGAGACATAGTTGATATAAAAACATATAGAAAAAAGAAAAATTACTTTTTAGGTAATATTGTTAACTATCAATCATATTCAAAATATAGAGTTAATCCTAAATGTGAACATTTTGGTTTGTGTGGAGGATGTAAATTACAAAATATTTCTTACGATTATCAAACTAAATTAAAAGAGAATAAAATTAAACACTCTTTTAATAAAATTTTTAAAAATGTTAATATTAATCCGATTCTTAAGTGTAAAGACAAATTTAATTACAGAAATAAGCTTGAGTTTTCATTTACAGATAATAAATGGTTGACAAATGATGAAATTAAGAAAAATAATGATATTGATCGAAGAGGAATAGGGTTTCATAAAGCTGGAATGTGGGACAAAATAGTGGATATTAAACAGTGTCACCTACAAGAGGAACCGTCAAACAAGATTAGAATCGCGTTAAAACAATTTGCCAAGAATAACAATATTTCGTTTTATAATTCTAGATTAAAAAAAGGACTATTAAGAACTGTTACAATAAGAAGCAGTAGTCTTAATCAATTTATGGTATTAGTTCAATTTTTTGAAAATAATGAAAAAGATATTTCATTAGTTATGGATTTTTTGAAAGACTCTTCTAAAGAAATTTACTCTTTACTTTACTGCATTAATAATAAAGAAAACGACAGTATATATGATAGAGAAATAATCCTTTATGAAGGTAAAAATTATATTGAAGAAAAAATAAAAGATTTGATTTTCAAGATTTATCCAAAATCTTTTTTTCAAACAAACATCGACCAGACAATAATACTTTATAAAATAGTTGAAAAATTCGCTGATTTAAATGGTAGTGAAATTGTGTATGACCTTTATTCAGGTTTAGGAACTATTTCTCAATTTTTAGCAAAAAAAGCAAAAAAGGTAATAGGAATTGAAAGTATTGAGGAAGCTGTGAATTCTGCAAAGGAAAGTGCAATCGTGAATAATATTAATAATGTAAAATTTCAGACTGGGGATATGAAAACAATTTTTACCTCTAACTTCATTAAAAAACACGGAAATCCCGATATTATTATAACGGACCCACCAAGAGATGGTATGCACAAGGATGTTATTAAAGAAATATTAAAATTAAAAACTAAGACAATTGTATATGTTAGTTGTAACCCAGCTACTCAATTACGAGATTTAGAAAAATTAAAAGAAAAATATGCTATTCTTAAAGTTCAACCTGTCGATATGTTTCCTCATACAGATCATGTTGAAAATGTTGTACTTTTGAAGCATAAGTTAATTAAATGAAAAAAACAGTTTTAATAATTTTTATAACTTATTTTTTAAGTTCATGCGAACCTGATGATATATGTTTGAGCTCAATTTCAGATACACCTAAGTTAACTATTGGATTTTTCGACGAAGCTAGTGGACAAAAAAAAGATGTAACCAATTTAAAAATTCAAGGAGACGGTATTGAAAAAAACTATTTAATTAAAACAACTGATTCTATTTCTATTCCGCTCAAAAATTTAGATAATATTTCTGGTTTTTTCTTTATTAAAGATTTTGATGAAGAAGTCGAAGGTTCTGGCAACAATGATCACATTTTATTTAATTATCAAAATAATCATATTTACATAAGTAGAGCTTGTGGTTATGTTTCTAATTATGAACTAAACAAAATAATTATTGAAAACGACAACAGCAATTGGATCGTAAAATCTGAAATAACGAATCCAATAGTCATAAATGAAAAAGCTATACATGTTAAAATATTTCATTAAAACAATATTAATCACTGTAAGCTTAAGTAGTTTTTCTCAAGAAACTAGTGTGATTGATTCGTTATCAAAACAATCAGTTTTTGGAATAAAAATTGGTTTAGACCTAAGTAAACAAATAAGAATGTTAACAGAATCTGACTTTAAGGGAATGGTATTTACTGGAGATTATAAAATTAACGAAAGACTTTATTTAGCTACTGAATTTGGATCTGAAGAAAAAAAGGTATCAAATGAGGTGCTTGATTTCAATACAGAAGGTACATTTTTAAAGCTCGGAGCTAATTATAATGTTTATAACAACAGAGAGGGAATGGATAATGAAATTTATGTTGGGTTTAGATATGCAATTGGAAATTTTAATCATAAATTAAACTCATACACGATATATAATTTGGATAATTATTGGAACCAAAATTTAGTTAATAGTAATATTGATTTCAATAATTTAAACGCAAATTGGTTTGAATTAGTTTTTGGTTTTAATGCCAAAATAATTAATAATATTTATGGAGGTTTAAGTCTAAGGTTAAAAAGATTATTGAATCAAAATATTCCTGAAAATTTTAACAATCTATACATACCAGGATTTAACAAGGTAACTGAGGAAAATAATATTGGAGTGGGGTTTTCCTATTCAATTTACTATCATATTCCATTATTTAAAAAAAATAAAAATTAGTTAGATTTTAAATTTTTTTTATGTGTTTTTTTTGAACCACTATAAATTTCATATTTTACTAATCTACTTTCTAATTTTCCGTTATATAATTTAATTTTTCTTGAGGGTCGTAACCCCACTTGTTTTAATGACTCAATATTTGAAGTTATGAACCATGCACAAGAATTTGAATAACTAGTCTTTAAGGTATCTCCTATTTTCTTGTAAAATAAACGAAAATCTATTTGTAATCTCTCGCCATAGGGCGGATTAAATAAAATATGTAAAAAATTTTCAGAAAACTTTTTAGTTTTAAAAAAATCAAATTGATTTACCTTAATCAGGTGATCAAATCCAGAGTTAATAATATTTTGATTTGATTTTTTAACAGCAGAAGGAGCCTTATCATATCCAATTATTTTATAATCAAACGGTTTAACTTTGTTTAAAACTGATTTTTTAATCATTTCAAACAAATCATTGTCAAAATTTTTCCAGTTTAAAAAGGAAAAGTTTGTTCTTTTAATGTTTACTGGATAATTCGTAGCAAACATTGCAGCTTCAATTAATAAAGTTCCACTTCCACACATGGGGTCTAAGAAATCAGACTGACAGTCCCAATCACTTAGCATCACTATACCAGCAGCTAAAACTTCATTTATAGGGGCTATATTTGTTAAAGTACGATACCCTCTTTGGTTAAGAGGTTTACCTGAAGCATCTAAAGAAATTGTACAATCATTTTTAGTAATATGAATATTAATTTTGATATCAGGGTTATCAAGATCAATATTAGGTCGGTTGTTATCTAACTTTCTAAATCTATCAACAATTCCGTCTTTAACTCTTTGTGAAACAAAAAGAGAATGAGAAAACAAATCGGTATTTAAAACAGAATCAATTTGAAATGTATTGGAAATTGAAAAATAATCTTCCCAATTAAAATTAAAAACTGAACTATACAATTCTTTTTCATTATTAACTTTAAAAGATTTTATAGGGGTTAATATTCTAATTGCTGATCTAAGGAAAAGATTAGATTTATATAAAAATCCTAGATCACCAAAAAAACTAACATTTCTAACACCAATTGTAATTTTTTTAGCACCTAGCTTTAATAATTCATCAGCTAATATATTTTCAAAACCAAAAAAGGTTTTAGCAATCATTTTAAAATCATTAGACATATCGATAATTAATTTTTAAAAATACTTTAATTTTGAAAGATATGAACAGGATTACAAAATTAGATTTAAAAAAAGAATATAATCAATGGTTTGACTCACCATTTTATCACATATTATATAAAAATAGAGACTATAATGAGGCGGAAGAATTTGTTAAAAATATTTTAAAATATTTAAAACTCAAGAAAGGTTCTAGCATCTTGGATGCTGCTTGTGGAAAAGGAAGACACTCTATAATAATAGAAAAACTCGGATACAATGTGTTGGGGATAGATTTATCAAAAAACAGCATAAAAGAAGCAAAAAAAAGTGAAAATATAAATTTAAAATTTAAAATTCATGATATTTCCGTTCCCTTAAAAAAAAAATTTGATGCTGTTTTTAATTTATTCACAAGTTTTGGATATCACAGTAAAAAAAAAGATGTTGAGATTTTAAATACTTTGGAAAAAAATATTAAAAATGAAGGAATTGGATTAATTGATTTTTTTAATATTGATAAAATAAAAAAAGAATTAATAAGAGAAGAAAATATTAAAAAAGATAAAATAAAATTCAAAATAAAGAGAAAAGTTCACAATAATCAGGTTATTAAAAATATAAATTTCAATTTCAACTCAGTAGAATATAATTTTACAGAAAAAGTTAATGCATTAAAATTAAGTGATTTTAAAAAATATTTTAATAAAACAAATCTAATCATAACTGAAGTGTTTGGGGATTACCAATTAAATAAATTTAAACCAGAAAACTCACCAAGACTCATAATATTATTCAAAAAAAAATCCCAGCCAAATAAATGACTGGGATTCGAAGAAGGCGGTGACATACTCTCCCACCAAATGGCAGTACCATCTGCGCTATTAGGCTTAACTTCTCTGTTCGAAATGGGAAGAGGTGAGCCCTAATGCAATAACCACCCT
>CALKEO010000016.1 GCA_938088195.1 uncultured Flavobacteriaceae bacterium
CTGCGTTGAATTTCATCGGTAACATGATGAATGATCTGAACAGTTTTTCCTAGATATTTGCCTTCACGCTCATTTTCAATTACCGTTTGGTAAACACGTCCAGTGGTTACATTATTGGCTTGAGAGGTTGGAACATTCAAAAAACGTTCGTAGTGTCCAAGATCTAAATCGGTCTCGGCACCATCATCCGTTACATAACATTCTCCATGTTCATAGGGATTTAATGTGCCAGGATCTACATTTATATATGGGTCAAATTTTTGAATAGTTACACTTAAACCTCTAGCTTGAAGCAATTTAGCTAAAGAAGCTGAAATTATTCCTTTACCTAAAGATGAACTTACACCACCTGTAACAAAAATAAATTTTGATTTAGACATTTGATCAATAAATCGTTAAGCCCTCAAAAATACAAAAAGAAATAAGAAAGAGAATCCAAGCTGAACTATATTTTAAAATTCAATTTTTTATTTTAATTTCTGTGATATTTAATTTTTCATGTTTAATTAAATACACTGATTCATTGATGAATCCTTGGTTATAATTAGAGTAATTGAATTTGTTTTGGAGATATCCAGTTTCACCAATTTCAATCGACTTTTTAAACTTACGTTTGATTGCAATTCTAAATACCATATCTAAAGTAATATCATGCGCTCTGATAGCAATTTTATTTGGGCGTTTTCCGAATTCTTCTAAATATTTATTATTAAAAACACCTATTTCCTCGTTTTCATATTCAGGAAAGTAATAACTGGGGTAAGTAAAATTTAAATTGCCTAAATGTTCAAAAGAAATATTTTCATTCTCATAAATATCTGATCTGAAAGTTGTCATCATGGCAATATTTCTTTCATCAGAAATTTGAGAATTCAATAAAGATGAAACACTTGCTATTGTGTTTAAATTTTCAGATTCTAGAAAAACATAATTATTTTTTGTTGACACTAATAAAGAATCGGTGATTTCTGGGTCTACAAAACCGTTATTTTCGTCAGTGTTAATTAATTCAGCGTAAGGAAATTTTTCATTTAATTTCTTTTTAATATCTAAACTCTCATTATCGTAAATTATCATCACGCATGGGTCTGAATCAATTTCAATTAGAGAATCTATATAATTAAGCATAATTTTTCTTTGATTCACTTTAGAGGGCATTGATTGGACCACGTTTTTATTAATCTCAATCTCTTTGGAACTTAAAGGGGAAACTATAGTGGTTTTAAAATCTTGATTTTTTTTAGAAACTAAATTTATATTTCTAGGTATAAACGGACCTAATACAAAATCAAATTCATCAAGTTTGTTTTCCTTTAATAAATTTGAAATAGTATCCAAATTGTTTTTAGTGTCCAAAACATTTAATTCAATATTTAATCCATGTTCTTTTGCTTTATCTAATGCCATTATGACTCCACTATAAAAATCTAAAGAAATAGTAGTCAAGTTTAAATTTTTTAAAAACTTTTTAGAGTTATCCACAGAATCTAGCTCTATTTGATCCAATTTAAATGGTGCTAACAAAGCAACTTTTATGATTTTTTTCTTAACAACACTATCTAATAAATTCAACACAATGTTATTTAAATTTGAAACAGAAAAATCTAATGTATCATTACTTTTTTCTAAAAATTTGATTTCCGGTTCAACTTGTTTTTTGATCGGAATTTTTAAAATCATTTTTCTAGACAATCTAGATCCTTTTATTTTAGAATTATATCTTTTTATATCCTCAACAGAAACATTATAAATTTTAGAAATAGAATATAAAGTTTGTTTTTTTTCTACATTGTGAAATAACGTGTCAATCACGAAAGTTTTCAAAAAAATTTCATTACTTTCCTGAGTAAAAATGAACACAGGCATTAGTAAAAAAAATATTTTAATTTTATTTATTATTCCCATTCAATTGTCGCAGGAGGTTTAGAACTTATATCATAAACAACTCTATTAACTCCCTTTACATTATTAATTATTGTATTTGATATATTTTGTAAAAATTCATATGGCAGATTTACCCAATCAGCAGTCATTCCATCTGTGGATTCAACTGCTCTCAATGCTACACATTCTTCATAAGTTCTTTCATCACCCATAACACCAACACTTTTAACATTAAGAAGAATAGCACCAGCTTGCCAAACCTTTTCGTAGAGATTATTATCCTTTAGCCCCTTAATAAATATAGCATCTACTTCTTGTAAAATTTTTACTTTTTCTTTAGTAATATCACCTAAAATTCTAATTGCTAAGCCAGGGCCAGGAAAAGGATGACGTTTAAGTAAATTTGAATCAATATTTAAAGAGGCTCCAACTCTTCTTACTTCATCTTTAAATAACATTTTAAGCGGCTCAATAACTGAAAGTTTCATAAAATCAGGAAGACCTCCAACGTTGTGATGAGATTTTATTGTAGCCGAAGGACCCTTTACAGAAATAGATTCTATGACATCTGGGTAAATAGTTCCTTGAGCTAACCATTTCGCTCCATCAATTAATTTTGATTCTTTATCAAAAACATCAATAAAAGCTTTTCCAATGACTTTTCTTTTTTTCTCAGGATCAGAAACTCCATTTAAAAGGCTAATAAAATAATTAGAAGCATCAACCCCTTTTACATTTAAACCCATTCCTTCGTACTGTTTTAAAACATCACTAAACTCATTTTTCCTTAAAAGTCCATTATTAACAAAAATACAATGTAAATTATTTCCAATAGCTTTGTGAAGAAGTACTGATGCAACGGTTGAATCTACACCTCCAGACAATCCTAAAATAACTTTATCGAAGCCAATTTTTTCTTTAATATTTAAAATTGTTTTATTTGAGAATAAGTCAGGCGTCCAATCAGGTTTTATTTTAGCAATATTAATCAAAAAATTTTTTAAAATTTCTTTTCCATCTTTACTGTGATAAACTTCAGGATGGAATTGAATACCATATACAGTTTCTTCTTCAATTGAATAAGCAGCATTTTTTACATCTTTTGTACTTGCAATACATTCGGCATTAGTTGGTAAATGACTGATAGTATCACTATGGCTCATCCAAACCTGTGAATCCATATGAATGTTATTAAAAAGCCTATTTTGTTTGTCAATAAATTTCAAATTTGCTCTGCCATACTCTCTTTTGTTGGACGGTACTACCTTTCCCCCACTAAAATGAGCTATGTATTGAGCTCCATAACAAATTCCCAGTAAAGGCTTTTTACCTTTTATTTTAGATAAATCAAAATGAAGAGCTTCATTAGATCTAACAGAGAAAGGAGATCCTGAGAGAATTATGGCTTTAAATGAACTAAAATTTATTTTATCACTATTGTAAGGATGAATTTCACAGTAAATAAAAAGCTCTCTAATCCTTCTTGCAATTAACTGAGTATATTGAGATCCGAAATCTAGAACTAAAACTTTTTCTTCCATATTCAAAATTACTACTAAAACAATTTATATTACCAATTAATTATAAAGAAATAATAATAAATTTATTTACAAATGGTTTTAAATTACTTTTTAAAATATTAATAAAATCTTCTCCATAATCTTTATAAAATTCAGAAAAATTAATTTCCCTCTCTTGAAGAGAATTATTTGGAAATAAAACATCTTTAAGCGCTTTAATTCTTTCTACTTCATCTTTATGTTTTATTTTTTGTGCTTTAATAAATCTTTTTTCTAAATGCATAAGTCCCTTTAATTGCTTAGCTTCTTGAGCCTTTAGAGCACCCATAAATGATTTGTCTGTTTTATGAGCTACTTTATATAATTTTATAAAGTTTAATGAAATTACTTTTTTAAGTTTTGTGAAATCTTTAGAATAATCTGTTTTTTTTGAAATATGATATTTTATTAGATTATCTGTTTTTTTAAATAAGTCTGAAACATTTAAATCTAATTTTTCACACTTTTTAATATTTTTTTTAGACATTAATAAAACTGAATTCCTTACAATTAATATCGGAAAAGTTATATTTTTTTCATCAAAAAAAGAATTCAACTGTAGCCAATAAGCTATTTCACTTCCTCCACCAACGTAACCCAAGTTTGGGAGTATTTTTTCTTGAAAAAAGGGTCTAAATAAAACATTAGGAGAAAATCTTTCAGGATAATTATTGACTTCATCAATAATCTGACTTTTAGTAAAAGAAATATTGGTTTCAAATACTTTATAAATTGAGTTTTCTTTATAAATCCTGGAACGTTCATTTTTTTTTAAATAAAATAAATTAATTTGCCTTGGATTAACTTGAGGATTAAAACCTATCTTTTTTAAATTTTTATTAGTAATACTAACATTTTTAAAACAATTTTCATTTATAATTTCATCAATAATCTCTTTTGATAATATTTTTTTAAGTTTTGAATTATCAGGGTTAATAATCAAAAGCCCGTGTTTTCCAAAAAGATTGTGAACTAAATTGAAAGTTGCATCCGATAATTTTTTATTTTTTATATACGATGTGTTAAATAAATCTATTAAATTTTTTGAATTTATATTTTCAGTTCCAAAACAATTAACCAATTCATCAAATACTTTTGCAAGGGATTGAGTTTCTAAATTCCCCACAGCACCTTTAGTTGAAATATTCCAATCAAATAAAGTGTTATTTGAATTAAAAAACTTTATTTCTTTATAATCATGATCCTCTGAAGCCATCCAATAAACAGGAATAAAATTATATTGAGGATATTTGGATGCAAGTTTTTTACAAATGTTAATAGTATCAATAATCTTATAAAAAAAATATAATGGTCCTGTGAAAAGATTAAGCTGATGCCCTGTTGTGATGGTGAAAGTATTTTCGTTTGCTATTCTCTTGATAGCGTTAATTTGAAAAGAATTTTCTTTAACATTATGATAACTTGATTTTAATACATCACACAATGGTTTTCTATAGCTGTTATCATAATTATTTTTTTTCTCATCTATTTGGTCAAAATAGTTTTCTATAGAATTAGATCGATTAAAAAAATTTTTAATACTGGCACCATTATTTAAATAATCCAAAGTTATCTTTGGAAGATGTTTTGTAAAATTTAGATCAATGTTTTTCAAAAATTTAATTAATATTTTTTTGATTTATTAAAAAATGAATTAACAAATTCTTTTTTGTTAAATAATTGCAAATCTTCAAGTCCCTCTCCAATTCCAATGAATTTAATTGGGATTTTAAATTGATCTGAAATACCCAAAACTACTCCACCTTTTGCAGTTCCATCTAGTTTTGTTACAACCAAAGAAGTTATCTCAGTTACATTACTAAATTGCTTAGCCTGTTCAAAAGCATTTTGTCCAGTTGAGCCATCAATCACTAATATTACCTCATGAGGGGCATCTGTGTTTTTCTTCTGTAAAACTCTTTTGATTTTACCTAATTCATTCATCAGGTTTACTTTATTATGTAATCTTCCAGCTGTATCGATAAGTACAACATCTGCATTTTTATTAATTGCTGACTCCAATGTGTCAAAAGCTACGGATGCCGGATCACTTCCCATTTCCTGTTTTATTAAATCTACATCTACTCGTTTAGCCCATATTTCTAATTGTTCAATTGCAGCAGCTCTAAAAGTATCTGATGCTCCAATAACAACTTTTAAACCCAAGGATTTATAATGATTTGCCATTTTACCAATTGATGTTGTTTTTCCTACACCATTAACCCCTACTACTAAAATAACGTGTGGTTTTTTGTTTGAAATAATAAATTGATTCTCCACTCCAGAATCAATAACTCCAATTATTTCTTCTTTAAGAATAATATCCAATTCATTTGAGCCGATATACTTATCTCTTGAAACCCTAGATTCAATTCTATCAATTATTTTTAGAGTAGTTTTTACTCCAACATCAGAAGATATAAGTATTTCTTCTAATTCATCTAATACTTCATCATCAACTTTACTTTTACCAACAATTACTTTAGAAATTTTATTAAAAAAAGATGAACTAGTTTTTTCTAAACCTTTATCAAGAGATTGTTTTTTTTGTTTAGAAAAAAAATTGGAAAAAATAGATTTTTTGGTTTGTTTATCTATTTTTTTGTTATCTGACGGTTTGTTTAAAACCACTTCTTTTTTATAAATAGATTTTTTTTTAGATACTTTTTCTTTTTTTAAGTCAGAAGATTTATTAACGAAAGATGCATTTTTATCAAATTTTCCTTGTTTAATATCAGTTTGATTCTCTTTAAAAAAATCTTTTTCAACTACTTGTTTCTTTGTATTTGATTTTTTTTTGTTAATTGGCGGTTTAGATTTATCTATTAGATTATCATCCTTTAATGTATCATCATTTGTGGAAGAAATATCTTTTTTTTTAGATGAACCAAAAAGTTTTTTAAAGAAACTCATATTAAAACATTAATTCAAATATATGAAAACAAAAAAAGTCACTATAAGGTGACTTTAAAATATCATTAAAAAAATAATTTTATTTTTTTGACAGCCACTCATTAACTTTTTCGGGTGCCATAATTGTTTCAACAAAAATGTAAGCACCTGTTTTGGGGCTTTTTACCATTTTTATAGCTTTAGAAAGTCTTTTTGAACCAGTTTGAAGAGATGCTACAGATTTTTTTGCCATAACTAAAATTATTTAATTTCCTTATGAATTGTATTCTTTTTCATGATAGGATTAAACTTTTTTATTTCTAATCTATCAGGTGTATTTTTTTTGTTTTTGGTTGTAACATATCTGGAAGTACCAGGCATTCCAGAGTTTTTGTGCTCTGTACATTCCAAGATAACTTGAACTCTATTTCCCTTCTTAGCCATAACTTAAACTCTATTTTTTTTTGATTCTTTTAAAACAGCAGAAATACCTTTTTTATTAATAGTTTTTAAAACAGCAGTAGAGACTTTTAATGTAATCCACTTACCTTCTTCAGGGATAAAAAACCTTTTTTTGATAAGATTAGGTTCAAATCGTCTCTTAGTTTTGTTCATTGCTTTGGAAACATTATTTCCAACTAAAACTTTTTTTCCAGAAATTTCGCAAACTTTTGACATAATTAGTCTTTTAAAACAGTGTGCAAATTAACAACATTTTTCGAGTAATGCCAAATTTTTTAATCTCTAGTTAATAATTCAGAAAATAATAATTCTAAGGCCTTGTTTACGGTCTTGTGAATATTTTTTTCTCTATTTTTTCCAAAATTAAATTCAAAAGATTTTACTTGCTTTGGTGTTGCTAGTGAAATAAATATTTTTCCAATGGGCTGATTTGAATCGCCTTTAGATGGCCCTGCATTTCCAGTTGTAGAAATAGCATAATCAGAATTCATTATTTTTTTACAGTTAACTACCATTTCGTTAGCAGTATTTGAACTTACAACAGAATATTTATCAATAGTTTTGTTTTTAACATTAACCAGGGTTTTCTTTATTGAAGAGTTATAAGCTACTATTCCACCCTTAAAATATTTAGAGGCACCAGGTATCGAAGTCAAGCGAGATGCCAACATTCCGCCAGTCAAACTTTCAACCAAGCTAAGGGTTTTTTTATTTTTAATTAATATTTTTCCAATTTCGCTCTCAATTGGATTAGTTGTTTCATAACCAATAATTATTTTTCCAAGTATTTCATAAAGTTGAGCAACTAGTTTATCCATTGTTTTCTCTAAAACAATATTATTGGTCCCTTTAGCACTAATTCTTAACCTAACTCTACCCAAATTTGGCAAATAAGCCAGTTTAAAATTTGAGGGGATATCTGACTCAAATTTTTTTAATTTTTTTGCAATATAACTTTCTCCTTTGCCATAGGTAATTAAAGTTTTATTGATTATAACAGGACATTTATAATCTGTTTGTAATTGTGGAATTATAAATTCTGTAATCATTGATTTCATTTCAAAAGGAACCCCGGGAAGGGATATAAAAAGAGTATTATTTTTTTTTATACTCATCCCAGCTGCCGTACCATAAAGATTAGGAATAAGCTTAGCTTTAGATGGAAGATATGCCTGAGCTCTATTTAAGTCGTTAATAGGGTTATCAACAAATTTTTCAAAAAGTTTTTCAATATGTCTCAATATTGCTGAATTATGAACTAATTTATCTTCGAAAAAATCACAAAACACCTCTTTTGTTATATCATCATTAGTAGGTCCTAATCCACCAGTAATAATAACAATATCACATTTATTATGTGAATTTTTTAAAGAAGACAAAATCTCTTTTTTAGAATCACCAATTGAAATAATTTTACTAACCTCAATTCCAATTTTGATTAATTCTTTTGAAATGAAAGCAGAATTAGTGTCGATAATCTGACCTATTAAAATTTCGTCACCAATTGTTATTATATGAGCTCTCAATATTATTTAATTTTAATTGAAAAACATTCTTTCTTATTTAAAAAGCCAACTAAAATATCATTTTCATTGACCTTTCCAACACCAGCAGGTGTTCCCGTAAAAATAACATCTCCAATCTTGAGAGTAAAAAAATTTGAAATTTCTGAAACTAATTCATCAATTTTCCATAACATATTTGAAGTATTTCCCCTCTGAACAATTTTTTCATTTTTTTTTAAATAAAAATCTATATTATCTAGATCGTCTATTTCATTTTTATTAACCCAACTCCCAATTAGGGCAGATCCATCAAAGGCTTTTGATTTTTCCCATGGCATGCCTTTATTTTTCAATTTAAGCTGAAGATCTCTGGCAGTGAAATCAATTCCTAGTCCAATTTTATCATAATATTTATGGGAATATTGAGTAGCTATAGACTTACCTAATCTGTTAATTTGAACTATAATTTCAATTTCGTGATGTATCTCGTTTGAAAAACTAGGAATAAAGAAAGGTTGTTTTTTATGAATTAAAGATGTTTCAGGTTTTAAAAATAAAACTGGTGAATCAGGTTTATTATTGTTTAACTCTTCAATATGTTCAACATAATTTCTCCCAACACATATAATTTTCATAATTATAATTTGTTATTTAACTTATTAAGTCTAATTTGAGTTAATACCTTTTTGGTATACATTGGAAAGTCAGCATTCAACAGCCATCCAAAATACCCAGATTCATTTTCTAAAACATAATCTACTGTTTTGCCTTTATGCTTTCCAAATGAAAAACAAGGAATATGATCTTTATTATATTTAATAAATCCTGCTAAATCTACATTTTTTCCTCTTTTAGAAAAGTCAGAAAGAAAGCTTACATTATTTTCTAAATCATCATACTTTTCGATTTGAGATTCCAAAACCTCAAATGTTGCAAGTGTATCAGCTTTTGAAGAATGAGCATTGTCTAAAGATTTTCCACAATAAAATTGGTAAGCGGCACTCAAAGTTCTTTGTTCCATTTTATGAAAAATATTTTGAACATCAATTGTTGATACATTATCTAAAGAAAAATCGATTTCAGATCTCAAGAGTTCTTCAGCAAGTAACGGAATATCAAATTTATTAGAATTAAAACCAGCTAGATCACAATTATTAATCATGGATTTAATGTCCGAAGCAATCATTTTAAACAACGGTTCATTTTTAATAATATCGTTGGTAATTCCATGTATATTAGAAGCTTCTAACGGAATTGGAACACCAGGATTCACAAGCCAAGTTTTGGATTCTTTGTTTCCATTTGGAAATATTTTAAGAATTGATATTTCAACAATCCTATCTAAAGAAACATTAACGCCAGTTGTTTCTAAATCAAAAAAACATATTGGTTTTGATATTTTTAAATTCATTTAATTAAAATAATTTTTTAAAATCAAATAGACATATTAGTCTCCCAATTTTCAATTAAATCTTTAATTCTTTTAATAAACATGCCACCCATAGCACCATTAATAATACGATGATCAAAACTGTGAGATAATATAATTTTATGTCTTATCCCTATAAAATCTCCTTGATCAGTTTCAATTACTGAGGGCACCTTTCTAATTGCTCCAAATGCTAAAATTCCTACTTGAGGTTGATTTATTATTGGAGTACCCATTAACGTTTCAAAAATACCAACATTACTTATGGTATATGTTCCTCCTTGGGTGTCTACGGGTTCTAACTGACCATTTCTTGACCTGTAAGCCAAATCATTAACTTTTTTTACTAATCCAGTCAAACTTAATTGATCTGCATTTTTTAATACAGGAACAATAAGGTTTCCATCGGAAAGTGCAGTAGCCATTCCAATATTAATATTTTTTTTCTTAGTCACATTGTATCCATCAATACTTGAATTTAAAAGCGGAAACTCTTTTAAGACTTGTGCAACGAACATTATGAATATTGGAGTAAAAGTTATTTTCTCGCCCTCTCTTTTTTGAAATAAATTTTTATTTTTTTCTCTCCATTTACATAAATTAGTAATATCGGCTTCGATAAAAGCTTGTACATGAGCAGATTCGTTTTTACTTTTTATCATATGATCTGAAATCAATTTTTCCATTCTACTCATTTCGTAAATACCATCATTATCTTTTTCAATATTAGATGAAAAGGACAAATCAATATTTTCAGATTTATTTTTGGAGGATAAATAATTTAACAAATCGTTTTTTGTAACTCTTCCCTCTTTTCCAGAACCTATAATTTTCTCTAATTCGGATTCGCTTAAACCTTCTTTTTTTGAAATACTTCTAATTAATGGAGAATAATTTTTTTTTGTGGAATAATTTTTTGGAGACTCAATAATTTTATTAGCCTTATAAATTATTTCTTGAACTTTATTTTCAGGTTTTTCAGGTTTCAAAACTGGTTTTGTCTCAGAACTAGCTTCCAATGAATTTTCTGTTTCAATTACAGCTATAGGTTCACCTACCTTTACCACATCATTGACTTTACATAATTTTTCAATTAAAATACCAGAAACATCGCTTGGAACTTCTGAGTCAACTTTATCAGTTGCTATCTCAACTACAAGATCATCAATATAAATTTCATCACCTTCGTTTTTTAGCCAATTAATGATAGTAGCCTCTTCAATACTCTCTCCCATTCTTGGCAATAAAAGTTGAAATTTAGACATTAAACAAGAATTTTTTTTTACAAAAATATCAAATAAAATGCTATAAAATATTTTTTATTGAGTTCTCAAAAAGAATTCTTTTAACAATACTTCGTCCCAGAGTAACCTCATCAGTATATTCTAATTCGTTTCCTACGGAAACTCCTCTGGCAATCGTTGTTATTTTTATTTCAAAATTTTCTAAATGCTTATAAATATAAAAATTTGTAGTATCTCCCTCCATAGTAGCACTTAATGCAAGTATTATTTCTGAAATTTGATTGGAATTTACTTTTTTAACTAACGAGGAAATATTTAATTGATTCGGACCAATACCCTCAACCGGGGATATTTTTCCACCTAAAACATGATAAATTCCATTAAATTGTCCTGTGCTTTCAATTGCCATTACATCTCTAATATCTTCAACAACACATATAACTTTTTTATCTCTTTTACTACTTGTACAAATTTCACAAATTTTATTATCGGAAATGTTGTGACAACTTTCACATAAAATTACATGTTCAATTAGTTCGTTTAATGCATTAGACAAATCTTTTGTTTGAGAATTAGGTTGTTGTAATAAAAACAAAACCAACCTTAGTGCAGTTCTTTTACCAATACCTGGTAACTGAGACATTTCACTTACAGCATTTTCTAACAATTTTGAAGAAAAATTCATTGGTTAAATATAACACTACATTTTATAAGAACCATAAATTAGTATATTTGAATAACTACTTCAAAATGAGTTCATCAATTATTTTAATTGTAATTTTTCTGTATTTTTTTGGACTTTTTATAATTTCCAGTTTGACAACAGGAAATAATGACAATCAAACTTTTTTTTCTGCTAATAAAGAATCACCATGGTATCTAGTCGCATTCGGAATGGTTGGAGCCTCTTTATCTGGAATAACATTTATTTCGGTTCCTGGAGATGTTGGTTCGTCACAATTCACTTATTTTCAAGTAGTTTTGGGTTACTTATTTGGTTATTTTGTAGTTGCGCTTTTACTTCTTCCAATATATTATAAATTGAAATTAACGTCAATTTATGAATATTTAAAAGTACGTTTTGGAGTTGTCAGTCATAAAACTGGAGCTTTTTTCTTTTTCTTATCAAGAATAACTGGAGCATCTTTTAGATTGTATTTGGTTGCTATAGTTCTACAACAATTTGTTTTTAATGAATTAAAAGTTCCCTTTGAAATAACAGTAATTATCTCTGTTATACTCATATGGATTTACACATTTAGGGGTGGAATAAAAACAATTGTTTGGACAGATACATTACAAACTAGTTTTATGCTAATTTCTGTTGTTTTATCTATTTATTTAATAAATCAAAGTTTGAACTGGACGTTCTTAGATTTTATTAATTCCAATGAACTTAAAACTTATTCAAATATTTTAGTAACAGAGAGCTTGATGGAAAAAAATCATTTATTTAAATCCTTTATCGGAGGAATGTTTATAACAATTTGCATGACTGGTTTAGACCAAGATATGATGCAAAAAAACTTAACATGTAAATCTTTAAAAGAAGCTCAAAAAAATATGATTGTTTTTAGCATTGTTTTAGTTATTGTAACATTTATATTTTTACTATTAGGTGCCTTGTTATTTATCTATTCAGAAAAATTAAATATTATAATACCTAATCTTAATGGCTCAATTAATAGTGATTTACTTTTTCCACAAATTGCCTTAAATAGTGGACTTGGTAATATTATAGGAATAACTTTTTTGCTAGGTTTAATTGCTGCTGCTTACAGCAGTGCCGATAGCGCTCTAACCTCTCTAACAACATCTTATTGTGTGGATGTCATTGATATTAAAAACAAAAGCAAAGATTACCAAATTAAAATTAGAAAAAGAGCTCATATAATTATGAGTATTATACTAGTAATAGTTATTATAATTTTTAAAAACTATTTAAATACTAGTGTAATTGATGGCCTTTTAGTTTTGGCAGGATATACCTATGGCCCTTTACTTGGTTTATTTGCGTTTGGAATTTTTACTGATTACCAAATTAAAGACAAATACGTTTGGATAGTAACCATATTCTCTGTTTTGATTGTAGCATTATTAGCTAATTTAGACCCCAGTTACTTGGGGGGATATAAAATTGGATATGAACTTCTACCAATTAATGGATTAATTACTTTTTTGGGACTAATACTGATTCGTAGAAAGTAAAACCAATGTACAAGCTTCTGCATAATTAATGAATTTATTTTTTAAATGAAGATAAAAATCAGGGTTTTCCGTTCCTGGATTAAAAATAACACGTTGTGGATTTAGAGAAATTATGTAATCATAGTATTCTCTTTGTCTAATCTTATTTAAATAAATAGTTACTGTATGAATGTTTTTAAAGGGAATTTTTAATTTATGTATTTTTACTTCTCTTACAAAATCCAAGCTGTTTCCAATTGCTTTTACATCAATTTTTTTTTCTATCAGTTTATTTAATGCTTTGTATGAATATCTTTCAGGATTTGATGAAACCCCTAAAACTAAAGTTTTTTTTACCATCTTATCATAACTGATCCCCAAGTAAAACCTGCACCAAAAGAAGCCAGAATAATCAAATCATCTTCTTTGACTTTTCCTTGTTCCCAAGCCTCAGAAAGTGCAATAATTATTGAAGCAGCTGTAGTGTTTCCATAGCTCATGATATTATTATAGACCTTATCGTCAGAAAGTTTAAATTTTCTTTGTACAAATTGTGAAATACGCATGTTTGCCTGATGAGGAATCAATAAATCAATATCACTAATTTGTAAATTATTAGCTTCCAAGCCTTCATTGATTACCTCAATAAATCTTTTCACAGCATTTTTAAAAACAAATTGACCATTCATGTAAGGGTAGTAAGACTGATCATTTGGGTCATTGTTAGCTATTATCTCAGGAACCCAGCGACCTGTACTTGGTCCATCTAACATTAATTCACGAGCATGTTTACCCTCTGAATGTAAATGAGATGATAAAATTCCTTTTTCTTTTTGTTCGCATCTGGATACAATTGCAGCTCCTGCACCATCTCCAAAAATAACAGTGACTCCTCTTCCTTTTGTAGATTTATCAAGTCCACCTGAATGATTTTCAGAACCAATTACTAATATGTTTTTATACATTCCTGTTTTAATAAATTGATCTGCTACAGACATAGCATATACAAATCCGGAACATTGATTTCTGACATCTAAAGCACCAATTGTAGGGAGATCTAACATATCTTGAACTCGAACACCTCCACCTGGAAAATACATATCTGGGCTTAATGTTGCAAAGATTATGAAATCTATATCGTTTTTATTTAAGCCGGACTTTTTAATAGCAATTTTTGAAGCTTTAACTGCCATTGTTGATGTCGTATCGTCTGATTTAGGGTCAATCCAACGTCTCTCTTTGATTCCTGTTCTTTCTTGAATCCAAGAATCACTCGTATCAATTAACTTTGATAAATCATCGTTCGTAACAACATTTTCTGGAACATAATGACCCAAACCTATCATTCTTGAATTAAACATATTTAATTAGGTTAAATTGAAATAATGTAATTTATCTAAAACTTACGAATAATATTTTTAAAAAAGAACATTAATGTCAATTTGTCATTGAAAGCTATTTGGTATATCATTTGATAATTTTATTAAAAATTAAATTATGTCTAAAGGTAAAATTAATGTTTCAGTTGAAAACATATTTCCACTAATTAAAAAGTTTTTATATAGCGATCACGAAATTTTTTTAAGAGAATTAATTTCAAATGCGACAGATGCAACATCTAAACTCAAACATCTTAGCAGCATTGGAGAAAATAAAATTAAAATTGATAATCCAATCATTGAAGTCAAAGTTGATAAAAAAGGAAAAAAGCTTCATATTATCGATCAGGGTATAGGAATGTCCTCAGATGAAGTGAAAAAATACATTAATCAGGTAGCTTTTTCGGGTGCTGAGGAATTTTTAGAAAAATATAAGGATTCAGCAAAAGACAGTGGAATAATTGGACATTTTGGACTTGGTTTTTATTCAGCTTTCATGGTTGCTGAAAAAGTTGAAATCAAAACTAAATCTTACAAAGATGATTCTGCTGCACACTGGGTTTGTGATGGATCTCCAGAATACTCTCTAACTAAATGTGATAAAAAGGATAGAGGAACTGAAATAATTTTGCATATTGATAAAGATTCTAAAGAGTTTTTGGAAGAATCTAGAATTAGAACACTTCTAACAAAATATAATAAGTTTATGCCAGTTCCTATAAAATTTGGAACTAAAGAAATAACAAAAAAAGAAGGTAAGGGTAAAAACGAGAAAGAGATTAAAGAAACTGTTGATGATATTATCAATAATCCTAATCCAGCGTGGACTAAAACCCCTAGTGATTTAGATGAAAACTCTTATAAAGAATTTTATAGAGAGTTGTATCCAATGCAATTTGAGGAACCCTTGTTCAATATTCACCTTAACGTTGATTATCCCTTCAACCTCACAGGAATTTTATATTTTCCTAAAATATCAAACGACATAAATGTTCAAAAAGATAAAATTCAGTTATATCAAAATCAAGTTTTTGTAACTGATAATGTTGAAGGAATTGTTCCGGAATTTTTGACTCTTTTAAGAGGTGTTATTGATTCGCCTGATATTCCTTTAAATGTTTCTAGAAGTTATCTACAAGCTGATGGAGCGGTTAAAAAAATAAGTAATTACATAACAAGAAAAGTTGGTGACAAATTAAATTCTTTATTCAAAAAAGACAGAAAAGAATTTGAAAAAAAATGGAATGACATAAAAGTAGTTATTGAATATGGTATGCTAAGTGAAGAAAAATTTTATGAAAAAGCTCAAAAATTTGCTCTTTACCCAACAGTAAATGACGAATTTTTAACATTTGAAGAATTAAAAGAAAAAGTTTCTAAAAATCAAACTGATAAGGACGGTAAAATAGTTGTTTTATATGCATCAAATAAAAATGAACAGCATCCTTACATTGAAACTGCTAAAGAAAAAGGATATGAAGTTCTTTTACTTGATTCACCTATAATAAGTCACTTAATTCAAAAAATTGAAACTAGTAATGATAAAATTACTTTTTCAAGAGTCGATGCAGATGTTGTTGATAATTTAATTAAGAAAGAAAATGAAGAAATATCTAAACTTGATGATAAAGAAAAAGAAAAATTAAAATCAATCATTGAAAAAAATGTTCCAAAAGAAAAATATACAGTTCAGTTGGAAGCAATGGATAGCAGTGCTGCACCATTTGTAATAACATTCCCAGAGTTTATGAGAAGAATGAAAGAAATGCAGCAAAGTGGAGGAAATAGTATGTTTGGAAATATGCCTGAAATGTATAATCTTATCATAAATGTTAATAATCCAATAAGTTCAGAAATATTAAAATCTAAAAGCAAAGACAAAAAACAAAGATTAATAAATCAATCTTTGGATTTGGCTAAGTTATCTCAAAATTTATTAAAAGGTGAAGAACTCACCTCATTTATAAAAAGAAGCATAAGTTTCATAAAATAACCTGTGAAAAAGATTAATCTTTATATCATGGGTATAATTTACATTTACCTTGGTATAATGCATTTTACTAACACCAATTTTTATTTACCATACATGCCTAAATTTCTTCCCTGGCATTTTGAACTAATTATAGCTAGTGGTGTTGCTGAAATTCTGCTTGGTCTTGGTGTGTTTTTTAAAAAGTTCAGGAAAATTAGTCTAATCGGAATAATGATGATGTTAACTGTTTTTTTAATAGTTCATTTCAACATGCTAATTCCAGAGAATAGTTTAGGAAATCCAACTTACCTTCTATTAATCAGAATTGTAATTCAATTTGGATTAATCTATTGGGCTTGGAGAAACATTGATTAGTTTTTTTTTAATATAAAATTTTGTGATATTTATAAAAATAATACCCAATTGAAAAAAATTATTTTTTTATTTTTTATTGCCTTTTTTACAAATTGTTCTAAATCAAATGATCTTATGACAGTAAACCTTTCAGTGGAAGGGTTTAAAAAAGGAAATGTTTACTTACAAAAAATTCAAGATTCAGTCTTAATTAATATTGACTCTATTTTTATTGAAAATAGCAAACCTATAATACTAGACTACAAAATAAATTCGCCTGAAATTTTTTATATAAATCTTGACATAAAAAGTAAAGAAAAAAGAATAGAGTTTTTTGGAGAAAAGGGAAGTATCTCTATTAATACCAACTTAAAAAAATTTAATTCAAACTATAAAATTACAGGATCTAAAAGTGACTCTATTTTCAGAATATATCAAAATGTAATAAAAAGGTTCAACTATCAAAGATTAGATTTAATTAAACTTTCTATCGAAAAATCTCAAAAAGGTCAGCCGGATAGTCTTAAAATTATTGAAGAACAAATTAATAGTCTAAATAAAAGACAATACCTCTATACTTTAAATTTTGCTGTAAGTAATGGAAAAAGTCACGTAGCTCCTTTTATAGCTTTAAATGAATTTTCAGAGGACAGTAAAATCTTATTAGATACTATAAGAAAATCCCTTTCCAATGAAGTTTTGAATTCTAAATACGGAAATATGCTTGTGAAGAAAATTAGCTCAAATTAACTTTTAAAGATCATTAAAGTTTTTAACTAATTCTTCAGCTTTTTTGGTGAGCTCTAAACTAATTTTTTTAAAATGAGTCTTTTTGTTAGAAATATCTTTTTGATTGATCTTCTCAATCAATGAATCAAAAACACTAAAACATTTATCAACTAGTTTTTCACTTTTTTTTTGATCCTTTTCAGGATTTTCTAACTCCCATGAATTAATATTTTGAATAATTTCGCCAATAACATTATTCAAATCTTTCTTTAAATTTCTAACACTTGCCATATTTTACAGTCTAATTTCCGTTATATTTTACAAAATTTCTAGGAGTTTCGTACAATGTCACTTCTAATTTTTTATTGTAGTTTATTTTAATTCTTAATTTATTCCAAATAAAAATACAAATATTTTCGGCCGTAGGAACAACCTTTTTGAAATAATCTATATCAAGATTTAAATTTTTATGATCCATCAAATCTTCAATTTCATTTTTAATGATATCCTTAAGAGTCTTTAAGTCTATTACCATTCCAGTTACAGGATCAACTTTACCTGTAACATCAACTATTATTTCGTAATTGTGACCATGATAATTTGAATTACTACACACTCCAAAAACATTGAGATTTTTCTCATCGCTCCATTCTTTGACAAATAATCTATGAGCTGCATTAAAATGTGCTTTTCTGCTTACAGTAACATTCATTTATTAAAATTATTATAAAATTTATTAAAAATTATTTTAAACCAAACAGTATAATTAGAGGAGTTTATTTTAATATCCTCTTTTAAAAAATCTAAATTAATCCATTTCCAATCACAAACTTCATTTTCATTTATTATTGGATTTTGATTATAGTATCCAACTAAAACATAATCATATTCATGCTCAAAAAGACCATTATCAAATTCCGCCTTATAAATAAAAGATAATAAAACTTTAAGATCTGTTTCAAATCCCATTTCTTCACTCAATCTTCTAATACCAGCCTTTTTAATTGTTTCACCATCTCTAGGATGACTGCAACACGTATTTGTCCATAAACCAGGTGAGTGATACTTGTTTAAAGCTCTTTTTTGAATTAAAAGTTCATGATCATCATTTAAAATGAATACAGAAAAAGCTCTATGTAAAACAGCTTTTTCATGAGCTTCAATTTTCTCCATCAATCCAAGTTGATTATCATTTTTGTCGACTAATATTACCATTTCGCCCATTATTCAAATTTACAAAATCTGAAAGATTTAAGTAACTATTTTAAAAAACAATACTATTTTTGAAAATTATTCAAAATATGGTGTTTAAAGAAGAAATAATAAAAAGAAGAACATTTGGTATAATATCTCATCCAGATGCTGGAAAGACAACACTTACAGAAAAATTATTATTATTTGGCGGAGCAATACAAGAAGCAGGTGCAGTAAAATCTCATAAAATTAAAAAAAGTGCTACTAGTGACTTTATGGAAATTGAAAGACAAAGAGGGATTTCTGTATCTACTTCGGTATTGGCATTTAATTATAAAGAAAAAAAAATAAATATACTTGATACACCTGGTCATAAAGATTTTGCAGAAGACACCTTTAGAACTTTAACCGCTGTAGATAGTGTAATAGTGGTAATTGATGTAGCTAAGGGAGTAGAGGAACAAACTGAGAAATTAGTTGAAGTTTGCAGAATGAGAGAAATCCCTATTATAGTTTTTATAAATAAGCTTGATAGAGAAGGAAAAGATGCATTTGATTTATTAGATGAATTGGAAAGTAAATTAAAATTTACTGTATGTCCATTAAGCTTTCCAATTGGAATTGGTTACGATTTTCAAGGCATTTATAATTTATGGCAAAATAATTTAATGCTTTTTAAAGAGGAAAATAAACAAAAAATTTCTGACACAATAAATATTAAAAGTCTAGATGATATTAGACTTATAGATTTTATTGGCGAAAATGCTTCCCTCAAATTAAAAGAAGAAATTGATATTGTAAAAGAAGTTTACCCAAATTTTAACCAAAATGATTATTTAAGCTGTAAACAACAACCGGTATTTTTTGGATCAGCCTTAAATAATTTTGGAGTTAAAGAATTACTTGATTGTTTTATTTCTATTGCGCCTCCTCCACTTGCAAAAGAAAGCACTGAGAGAATGATAAAACCAGATGAGAACAAATTTTCTGGATTTATATTTAAAATACATGCTAATATGGATCCTAAACATCGGGACAGACTGGCGTTTATTAAAATTGTTTCAGGAATTTTTAAAAGGAATAAACCATATAATCACGTTAGGTTAAATAAAAAATTTAAGTTCAGTAGTCCAAATGCTTTTTTTGCTGAAAAAAAAGAAATTATTGACCAATCGTATCCTGGTGATATAGTTGGTGTTCACGATTCTGGTAACTTCAAAATTGGTGATTCTTTTAGTGAGGGCGAAAGAATTAATTTCAAAGGAATTCCTAATTTTTCACCTGAGCACTTTAAATTTATAAATAATCAAGATCCCATGAAATCTAAACAACTTGCGAAAGGAATTGATCAATTAATGGATGAGGGTGTTGCACAATTATTTATAATGGAAATAAATGGAAGAAAAGTAATAGGAACTGTTGGTGCACTTCAGTTTGAAGTAATTCAATATAGATTAGAACATGAATATGGAGCTAAATGCTCTTATGAAAATATCAATATTTACAAAGCGTGCTGGACAGAAAATTACCAAAAAAATGAAAATGAATTTAGAGAATTTAAAAAACTTAAAAGTAAATTTTTAGCAAAAGATAAAGCTGGAAACTTAGTCTTTTTATCCGACTCAGCGTTTTCATTAGAAATGACCAAACAAAAATTTCCCTCAATAAAATTTCATTACAAATCAGAATTCTAAAAGAAATTACGCCTCAGCTGTTGGTCCAAAATTTAAATTTATAGACTGCTTATTATCGTAATCTTTAATTTCTCCATTAGTTTTTTCAAATCTAGAAATATTTTCTTTCAATGCTTTAGAAAATCTTTTTGCATGTTGAGGAGTTAAAATTATTCTGGACTTAACCTTAGCTTTAGGAACACCGGGCATAATATTAATAAAATCGACAACAAATTCAGAAATAGAATGATTAATTAAAGCCAAATTAGAATAAGTTCCTTGAGCTAGATTTTCATCGAGCTCAAGATTTATATTTCCTTTTTTTTTATTAAATTCCTTCATTAAAGATTAATATTTTTTGCAGCTAATAATTCTTCATATTCATCAGTATAGCCAACGATAATATCTTTAAACTTTCTGTTACCCGTTCCAGCAGGTATTTTATGACCAACAATTACATTTTCTTTCAAGCCTTCTAAACCATCAACTTTACCATTAACGGCAGCTTCATTTAAAACTTTAGTTGTTTCTTGGAAAGAAGCCGCAGAAATAAATGATTTAGTCTGTAAAGATGCTCTTGTTATACCTTGTAAAATTGGCGTTGCTGTAGCATTAACTGCATCTCGAGCAATTACTTGCTCTTTATCCTCACGTTTCATTATAGAGTTTTCATCTCTTAATTCTCTTGCAGTTACAATTTGACCTTCCTTAAAACTTTCAGAAGCTCCAACTGATTCAATAATCTTCTTACTAAATAAATTATCGTTTTCTTTAATGAAATCGTTTTTATGAATTAACTGGCCTTCTAAAAATGTAGTATCTCCAGAATCCTGAATTTTAACTTTTTGCATCATCTGTCTAATTAAAACTTCAAAATGCTTATCATTAATTTTAACACCTTGTAACCTATACACTTCTTGCACTTCGTTTACTAAATATTGCTGAACAGCTGAAGGTCCATTTATATTCAAAATATCATTAGGGGTAATAGAGCCATCTGATAATGGCATTCCAGCTTTTACAAAATCATTTTCTTGAACTAAAATTTGATTTGATAATTTAACTAAATATTTTTTAATTTCTCCAGTCTTAGATTCTACAATTATTTCTCTATTTCCTCTTTTAATTTTACCAAAACTAACCACACCATCAATTTCACTTACAACTGCTGGATTGGAAGGGTTTCTAGCTTCAAAAAGTTCTGTTACTCTTGGAAGACCTCCAGTAATATCACCAGACTTGGCAGACTTTCTTGGAATTTTAACTAAAATTTTTCCTTCCTTAACTTTTTCGCCATCATTAATCATTAAGTGAGCGCCAACAGGCAAGTTATAAGTTCTTAAATTTTTTCCCTTGTTATCATTGATTAATAAAGTTGGAACAATTTTTTTATTTCTAGATTCAGAAATTACTTTTTCTTTGAAACCAGTTTGTTCATCAATTTCTACTTGATAGGTAACTCCCTGTTCTATATTTTCATATTCAATGACTCCACCAAATTCGGAAATAATAACACCATTGTAAGGATCCCATTGACAAACAACATCATCCTTTTGAAGTTTTTGACCATCTTCAATAAGAATAGAAGATCCATAAGGGATAATATTCGTACTCAATAAAACACCAGTCTTTTTATCAACCAATTTAAGCTCACATGTTCTAGAAATTACAACATTAATTTTATTTCCTTCTGAATCTTTACTTTTAACAATTTTTAAGTCTTCTATTTCAGCTATTCCATCAAATTTAACCGCTAATTTATTTTCTTCAGAAATATTTCCAGCAATTCCTCCAACATGAAATGTTCTTAAAGTTAACTGAGTACCAGGTTCACCAATGGATTGTGCAGCAACTACTCCGACTGCTTCGCCATTTTGAACCATTTTACCAGTAGCAAGATTTCTTCCATAACACTTTGTACAAATTCCTTTTGGAGATTCGCAAGTTAATGGAGAACGCACCTCAACTTTGTCAATAGTAGTATTTTTAATTTCTTTAACAGTTTCATCAGAAATTTCGCTTCCAGAATGAACTATAATTTCATTTGTGACTGGATTAAAAATATCATGAAGAGAAACTCTACCTAAGATTCTTTCACCAAGAGATTCAACTTCTTCTTCATTTTTCTTTAAAGCTTCTACCGTTATTCCTCTGAGGGTATTACAATCTTCAATATTAACTATAACGTCTTGAGCAACATCTACTAATCGTCTAGTTAAATATCCAGCATCAGCAGTTTTAAGGGCTGTATCAGCTAATCCTTTTCTAGCTCCGTGCGTAGAAATGAAATATTCTAAAATTGAAAGTCCTTCCTTAAAATTTGAAAGAATTGGGTTTTCGATAATTTCACCTCCACTGGCACTAGCTTTTTTAGGTTTAGCCATCAAACCTCTCATTCCAGTAAGTTGACGTATTTGTTCTTTTGATCCACGAGCTCCAGAGTCAAGCATCATAAACACCGAATTGAAGCCTTGTTGATCTTCGCTAATTCTTTTCATAGCCAACTCAGTAAGAGTGGCATTAGCTGACGTCCAAACATCAATTACCTGATTATATCTTTCATTGTTAGTAATTAGACCCATGTTATAATTTGAGATAATGGAATCAACCTCAATATTTGCATTAGAAATCATCTCATGTTTTTCAGGTGGAATAATAATATCACCTAAGCTAAATGAAAGACCTCCTTTAAATGCAAAAGAGAATCCCATGTCTTTTATTTTATCCAAAAATTCTGCAGTTTCTGGAACGCTAGTAACTTTTAAAATATTACCAATGATATCACGTAAAGATTTTTTTGTCAAAACTTCATTAATGAAACCTGCTTTTTCCGGAACAACCTGATTGAACAATACTCTACCAACTGTTGTATCTATAATCTTAAAAACAAGTTTTCCTGACTTATCAAAATCTTTTGCCCTGATTTTAATCATCGCATTTAACTCAACAACTTCTTCATTGTAAGCAATATTAACTTCTTCTGCAGAATAAAAGGTCAAACCTTCACCTTTAACCTTATAGTCTTTTGTAGATTTTAGTAATTTAGTCATGTAATAAAGTCCTAAAACCATATCTTGGGAAGGAACTGTAATCGGAGATCCGTTTGCGGGATTTAAAATGTTGTGAGAAGCTAACATCAACAATTGAGCTTCTAAAATAGCTTCTGGACCTAAAGGAAGATGAACAGCCATTTGATCACCATCAAAATCAGCATTGAAAGCTGTACACACAAGCGGGTGGACTTGAACTGCTTTACCTTCAATCAAACTAGGCTGAAAAGCTTGAATACCTAATCTATGAAGTGTTGGAGCTCTATTCAAAAGGACAGGATGTCCTTTTAAAACATTTTCAAGAATATCCCAAACTAGGGGCTCTCTTCTATCGATAATTTTTTTAGCTGATTTTACTGTTTTAACAATACCTCTTTCAATTAATTTTCTAATTATAAAAGGTTTGTATAACTCGGCAGCCATATTTTTTGGTAAACCACATTCATACAATTTCAGTTCAGGTCCACCAACAATTACTGATCTTGCAGAATAGTCAACTCTTTTTCCAAGAAGGTTCTGGCGAAATCTTCCTTGTTTACCTTTTAGTGAATCAGAAAGGGATTTTAAAGGTCTGTTGGCATCTGTTTTCACTGCAGAAGACTTTCGTGTGTTATCAAAAAGAGAGTCAACAGATTCTTGAAGCATCCTTTTTTCATTTCTTAAAATAACTTCAGGAGCTTTAATTTCAACAAGCCTCTTTAATCTATTATTTCTTATAATCACTCTTCTGTATAAATCATTTAAATCAGAAGTAGCAAATCTTCCTCCATCTAATGGAACCAAAGGACGAAGTTCTGGTGGAATTACAGGAATTGCTTTTAAAACCATCCATTCTGGCTTATTTTCCTTATTAGTATTAGCTTCTTTAAAAGATTCTACAACCTGAAGTCTCTTGAGAGCTTCCATTTTTCTTTGTTTGGAAGATTCAGTATTTGCCTTATGTCTAAGTTCATATGAAAGTTCATCTAAATCTATTCTCGATAATAGTTCTATTAAACACTCAGCACCCATTTTAGCAATAAACTTATTTGGATCTTCGTCATCTAAAAATTGATTTTCTTGAGGAAGGTTATCAACAATATTCATATATTCTTCTTCAGACAGAAAATCCATTTTATTTATTGGTTCACCCTCTAAATTTACAGCTAGACCAGCTTGAATAACAACATACCTTTCATAATATATTATCATATCAAGTTTCTTTGATGGTAAGCCTAATAGATATCCTATCTTATTTGGGAGTGATCTAAAATACCAAATATGAGCAACTGGAACTACCAAGTTAATATGTCCAACTCTATCTCTTCTAACTTTTTTCTCAGTAACCTCAACACCACACCTGTCACATATGATTCCCTTGTATCTAATTCTTTTATACTTTCCACAAGCACATTCGTAATCTTTGACAGGACCAAAAATCCTTTCACAGAACAAACCGTCTCTTTCAGGTTTATGTGTTCTGTAATTAATAGTTTCTGGCTTTAGTATTTCACCTCTCGATGAAGCTAATATTGTTTCAGGAGAAGCAAGTCCAATAGATATTTTCGAAAACTTCTGAGATTTATTAATTTCAATTTTTCTTGACATAGTGTATCTTGTTTTTTATTCTTCAAGTCTAATATCCAAACCTAGACCTTTAAGTTCATGCATTAATACATTAAATGACTCTGGCAAACCAGGGTCAGGCATTGTTTCACCCTTAACTATAGCTTCATAAGCTTTAGCTCTTCCCTGAACATCATCTGATTTAATAGTTAGAATTTCTTGCAGGGTACTAGATGCTCCGTATGCTTCAAGGGCCCAAACTTCCATTTCACCAAACCTTTGACCACCAAATTGAGCCTTTCCTCCCAATGGCTGTTGAGTAATTAATGAATATGGACCGATTGATCTTGAATGCATTTTATCATCAACCATATGACCTAATTTTAACATATAAATTACTCCAACAGTAGCAGGCTGATCAAATCTTTTACCTGTTCCGCCGTCATACAAGTAAGTATGTCCAAATTTAGGAACACCAGCTTCATCTGTTAATTGATTTATTTGATCTAAAGTAGCACCATCAAAAATTGGAGTAGAAAACTTTCTACCTAGTTTAAGTCCTGCCCAACCCAATACTGTTTCATAAATTTGACCAATATTCATTCTAGAAGGAACTCCAAGGGGGTTTAGGACAATATCCACAGGAGAACCGTCCTCTAGAAATGGCATGTCCTCTTGTCTAACAATTCTAGCGACAATACCTTTATTTCCGTGTCTACCCGCCATTTTATCCCCAACTTTAAGTTTTCTTTTCTTAGCAATATATACTTTTGCTAATTTTAAAATTCCAGGGGGAAGTTCATCACCAACAGAAATTGTAAATTTTTCGCGTCTATGCATTCCTTGTAAATCATTTTCTTTGATTTTATAATTATGAAGAAGTGACACTACTAAACTGTTAATTTTCTTATCAACAGCCCAAACCGCTGAAACAATATGGGTGAATTCTTCAACTTGATTAAGCATTTTTAATGAATATTTTTTTCCTTTAGGCAAAATCTCTTCACCTAAATCATTGAAAATTCCTTGACAAGTCTTCCCATTTAAAATAACATATAATTTTTCAACTAATTTACTTTTAAGATCTTTAAATTTTTCTTCATATTGAAGTTCAAGTTGGTTCAAAACTTCTTTATCTTCCGATCTTTTTCTTTTATCCTTAACAGGTCTAGTAAATAATTTTTTATCAATTACAACACCATTTAATGAAGGAGGTGCTTTTAAGGATGCATCTTTTACATCACCAGCTTTATCTCCAAATATTGCTCTTAAAAGTTTTTCTTCAGGTGTCGGATCTGATTCACCTTTAGGTGTTATTTTTCCAATGAGAATATCACCAGGGTGAACTTCAGCTCCAACTCTAATCATACCATTTTCATCCAAATTAGATGTTGCTTCTTCACTAACGTTTGGAATATCATTAGTAAGTTCTTCCATACCAAGCTTTGTGTCTCTGACATCAAGAGAATACTCATCAATATGTAGAGAAGTAAAAACATCATCTCGAACAACTTTTTCAGAAATCACTATAGCATCCTCGAAATTATATCCTTTCCAAGGCATAAATGCAACTTGTAAATTTCTTCCTAAAGCAAGTTCTCCTTTATTTGTAGCGTAACCTTCGCATAAGACTTGACCTTTAGAAACTTCGTCCCCTTTTGTAACAATAGGCTTCAAATTTATACAAGTACCTTGATTGGTTTTTCTGAACTTTACTAAGTTGTATGTTTTCTCATCAGTATCGAAACTTGTTAATTTTTGTTCATCTGAGAGTTTATACTTTATAGTAATTTTTTGAGAATCAACATAAATAACTACACCATCATAATCGGCATTTATTAAAACTCTAGAATCAGATGCAACTTGTCTTTCAAGACCAGTACCAACTATTGGAGATTCTGGTTTTAACAAAGGAACCGATTGTCTCATCATGTTAGATCCCATGAGAGCCCTATTAGCATCGTCATGTTCTAAAAATGGAATTAAAGATGCAGAAATAGACGCAATTTGATTGGGAGCAACATCTGTGTAATTTACATCAACTGGGTCTATTACTGGGTAATCCGCTTCTTGTCTTGCAATTACTTTTTCAGAAAGTATTTTACCGTCCTTATCTTTTGGAATATTTGCCTGTGCTATAAGTTTACCTTCCTCCTCCTCAGCGCTTAAATAGGCATGATTCTTAGTGTCAACTACTCCGTTCTCTACTTTTCTGTAGGGTGTTTCGATAAATCCTAAATTATTAACTTTAGCAAATACACCTAGTGAAGATATTAACCCAATATTTGGACCTTCAGGTGTTTCAATTGGACATAACCTTCCATAATGAGTATAATGAACATCTCGGACTTCGAATCCAGCTCTCTCTCTAGACAAGCCACCTGGACCTAAGGCAGAAAGTCTTCGTTTGTGAGTAATTTCTGCTAATGGGTTAGTTTGATCCATAAATTGAGATAGCTGATTAGTCCCAAAAAATGTATTAATAACAGATGATAATGTCTTGGCATTTATTAGATCAATTGGTGTAAAAACCTCATTATCTCTGACATTCATTCTTTCCCTTATAGTTCTAGCCATTCTAGACAAACCAACACCAAATTGGGATGAAAGTTGTTCACCAACAGTTCTAACCCTTCTGTTAGATAAATGATCGATATCATCTATTTCAGCTTTAGAATTAATCAATTCAATTAAATACTTGATTATAGTAATTATGTCTTGCTTTGTTAAAACTAACTTGTCCATTTCAATATTGAGTCCTAACTTCTTATTCATTCTATATCTACCAACCTCACCCAAATTATATCTTTGATCAGAAAAGAATAATTTATCAATTATTCCTCTAGCTGTTTCTTCATCAGGCGGTTCAGCATTTCTAAGTTGTCTGTAAATATGTTCAACAGCTTCTTTTTCAGAGTTAGTAGGATCTTTTTGTAAAGTGTTATGAATGATGGCATAATCAGAAAACTGACCATCAACTTTATGTAAAAGAATAGTTTTAGTGTTAGTTTCTAAAATTTCAGAAATATTTTCTTTGTCGATAATAACATCTCTATCTAAAACAATTTCATTTCTTTCGATTGAAACAACCTCACCAGTATCCTCATCAACAAAATCCTCAAACCAAGAATTCAAAACTCTAGCAGCAAGTTTCCTTCCAATATATTTTTTTAAGCCTGACTTAGAAACTTTTACCTCCTCTGCTAAATCAAATATTTCCAAAATATCCTTATCTCTTTCATAGCCTATAGCTCTTAGAAGAGTCGTTACAGGAAGCTTCTTTTTTCTATCAATGTAGGCATACATTACACTATTTATATCAGTTGCAAATTCAATCCAAGAGCCCTTAAAGGGGATAACTCTCGCAGAATATAATTTAGTTCCATTTGCATGAAATGATTGACCGAAAAAGACACCAGGAGATCTGTGTAGTTGAGAAACTACAACACGTTCAGCTCCATTAATAATAAAAGTTCCACTGGGGGTCATGTAAGGAATGACTCCCAAATAAACATCTTGTACAATAGTTTCAAAATCTTCATGCTCTTCGTCAGTGCAAAAAAGTTTTAGCCTTGCCTTCAAGGGAACACTGTATGTTAAGCCTCTTTCAATACATTCCTGTATCGAATATCTTGGTGGATCGACAAAATAATCCAAAAATTCTAATACAAACTGATTTCTGGAATCTGAAATAGGAAAGTTTTCTAAAAAAGTATTGAAAAGTCCTTCATCAGTTCTTTCATCAGATTTGGTTTCTAATTGAAAAAAATCTCTGAACGATTTAACTTGAATCTCAAGAAAATCTGGATAATTTGGAATATCAGTAGCTGAAGCAAAGTTTAATCTATTTGTAATATTGTGCATTAAAATCAATTTAAATTAAAAGAACATTAAACTAAATACAAGAGGGTATTTCACCCTAAATACATTGAGTTTAAAAATAAAACTAAAGCTTGGGTAGAATTATTTTAATTCAACCTCAGCTCCAGCTTCTTCAAGTGACTTCTTAAATCCTTCAGCCTCATCTTTTGAAACTGCTTCTTTAATATTACTTGGTGCATTGTCTACAAGTTCTTTAGCTTCTTTTAAGCCAAGACCTGTCAATTCTTTTACTAGTTTAACTACAGCTAATTTTGAACCTCCGGCTGCGTTTAATACTACATCAAATTCTGATTTTTCTTCAGCTGCTTCAGCGTCTCCACCTGCTGCAGGTCCAGCTGAAACTACTGCTGCTGCTGCTGGTTCGATACCGTACTCGCTCTTTAGAATCTCTGCTAACTCGTTAACTTCTTTAACTGTTAGATTAACTAATTGTTCTGCAAAATCTTTTAAATCTGCCATTTTATAAATATTTATTATTGTTATTATTAATTTTTAATTACTCTTTTCTTTCTCCAAGGGTTTTAATAACCCCAGATAATGTTGATCCGCCAGATTGTAAAGCAGATATTAAATTTTTAGTCGGAGATTGTAAAAGCGAAATTACTTCCCCAATCAATTCTTCCCTAGATTTAATATTTGCCAACACACTAACTTGGTCGTCTCCAATATAGATTGCGTCTTCAATGGTTGCCCCCTTCAAAATTGGTTTTTCAGATTTTTTTCTAAAATTCTTAATCAATTTTGCAGGAGAATTACCAACTTCAGAATACATTAGTGCGGTATTTCCGACTAATACTTGATTTAATTCTCCAAAGTCTCTATCAGAAGCCTCCATTGCCTTTGCAAGCAAAGAATTTTTTACAACTGAAAGTTTAACATTTGCTTTGAAACAGGCTCTTCTCAGTTTGCTAGTTTCAACAGCGTTAAGACCTGAGGCATCTGTCAAGTAAATATTGGTGTTGTCTGCTAATTCAGCAGTCAATGTTTTTATTACTTTAGATTTTTGTTCTCTTGTCATTTTATTTTTTTTACTAAATATTAGTATCAATATTAATTCCTGGACTCATAGTACTAGACATTGAAATACTTTTTAAATAAGTACCCTTAGATGAATTTGGCTTTAGCTTGATTATATTTTGAATTAGTTCAAGAGAATTTATGTAAATATTATCTGCATCAAATGAAACTTTTCCAATTGAGGCATGAATTATACCTGTCTTATCAACTCTAAAATCAATTTTACCAGCTTTTACATCAGAAACTGCTTTAGAAATGTCCATAGTAACAGTCCCAGTCTTAGGGTTAGGCATTAAACCTCTTGGTCCTAAAATCTTACCCAAAGGACCCAATTTACCCATTACACTAGGCATGGTTACAATAACATCAACATTTGTCCAACCATCTTTGATTTTTTGAAGATATTCATCAAGACCTACATAATCAGCTCCTGCTTCACTAGCTTCCTTTTCTTTATCAGGTGTAACAAGTGCTAGAACTTTGACATCTTTTCCTGTTCCATTTGGGAGAGTAACAACCCCCCTTATATTCTGATCAGCTTTTTTAGGATCGACTCCTAAACGTATTGCTAAATCCACTGAGGCATCAAAATTAGTATTTGTAAGTTCCTTAACAATTGAAGATGCTTCTTTTAGTGAATAAACCTTTGAATTATCAACTTTGCTTAATGCAATTTTTCGTTTTTTTGAAATTTTTGTCATAATAATAAATTAAAAAGGAGCTTTACCCTTAACTTTTATACCCATTGATCTGGCTGTACCAGCAATCATTCTCATCGCCGATTCGACAGTAAAAGCATTTAAATCTACCATCTTATCTTCAGAAATTACTTTAATTTGATCCCAAGAAACCGAAGCTACTTTGCTACGATTTGGTTCGCCAGAACCCTTTTTAACCTTAGCCGCTTCCAATAATTGCACTGCTGCAGGAGGAGTTTTAACAACAAATTCAAATGATTTATCTTTAAAAACAGAGATAGCAACAGGAAGAACTTTACCTGGCTTGTCTTGTGTTCTTGAATTAAATTGCTTACAAAATTCCATTATGTTTACACCAGCAGCTCCCAATGCAGGGCCAACCGGCGGTGATGGATTAGCAGCGCCTCCTCTGATTTGAAGTTTTAATACCTTTTCTATTTCTTTTGCCATTATTAATATTTAAAGTTTCTTAAACAATTGGAAGCTATTTAAGAATCGATTTATATTGTAACATTTATATTTTTTCGACTTGCATATATGAAAGCTCCAAAGGAGTTTTTCTTCCAAATATTTTAACCATAACCTCTAACTTTCTTTTATCCTCGTTAACATTTTCAACCGTTCCATTGAATCCATTAAAAGGACCGTCAATAACTTTTATATTTTCGCCCATCACAAAAGGAATTGAAATGTTTTCAGTTTCAGTAGAAAGTTCATCAACCTTACCTAGCATTCTATTGACTTCAGCAGTTCTCATTGGAATTGGATCACCACCCTTGGTTTCACCTAGAAATCCAATTACATTTGGAAGCGATCTAATAATATGAGGAATTTCACCGGATAAATTTGCTTTAATCATGATGTAACCAGGGAAATAAACCTTTTCTTTGTTAATTTTCTTCCCTTTTCTAATTTGAACAACTTTCTGGGTAGGTACTAACATCTCTTCAACAAGATTAGAAAAACCAAGTCTATTAATCTCGGACTCCATGTAAGCTCTAATTTTATTTTCTTGGCCACTAACTGCCCTAACAACATACCATTTCTTAATATCTGTATCAGTCATGTCAATTAATTAAATCAAAATAAACTTTTATTACTCTAGATAAAACACTATCTGCAGCCCAAATAAGCAGCGCAAAAATTATAGAAAAAACTAATACAACAACAGTAAGTCTAGAAAGTTCGTTTGCAGGGGTCCAAGAAACGTGTTCTTTCAATTCTGAAAAAGACTCCTTGATGTAAGAAACTATATTCATTTTCAAATTTTGCACGGGTTGAGAGACTCGAACTCCCGACACCTGGTTTTGGAGACCAGTGCTCTACCAACTGAGCTAAACCCGTCTCTATTAATGGTGTCTATTAATACACCCTAGATATTTAGCCATAAAAGGTATCTGCATATTGCAAATACCTTTCATAGATTTTATTAGTATTTTATTTTAAAATTTCAGTAACCTGACCTGCACCAACAGTTCTTCCTCCCTCTCTGATAGCAAACCTTAATCCTACACTACATGCAATAGGAGATATTAAATCTACTGTAATAGTTAGGTTATCACCTGGCATAACCATCTCAACTCCTTTAGGAAGTTCAATATTTCCAGTCACATCAGTTGTTCTAACATAAAATTGCGGTCTGTAATTGTTATGAAATGGGGTGTGTCTTCCACCTTCTTCTTTCTTTAAAATATAAACTTCAGCTTTGAATTTACCATGAGGTTTTACAGAACCTGGTTTACAAATAACCATTCCTCTAGTTATATCCGTTTTTTCGATTCCTCTTAAAAGGATACCAACATTATCACCAGCTTCACCTCTATCAAGTATTTTTCTAAACATTTCAACTCCAGTAACAGTAGAACCTAATTTTTCAGCACCCATTCCAATGATATCAACAGCGTCTCCAGTGTTTGCAACACCAGTTTCAATTCTACCAGTTGCTACAGTACCTCTTCCTGTGATAGAAAATACATCTTCAACGGGCATTAAAAAATCTTTTTCAATATCTCTTTTAGGGAGTTCAATCCATTTATCAACATTTTCCATGAGTTCCATAACGGTATCAACCCACTTCTTTTCACCATTTAATGCTCCAAGAGCAGATCCTAAGATTACAGGACCATTATCTCCATCATACTCATAAAAATTTAATAAATCCCTAACTTCCATTTCAACAAGTTCTAACAATTCTTCATCGTCAACTTGATCAGCTTTATTTAGAAAAACAACAATTCGGGGTATACCTACTTGTCTTCCTAATAATATATGTTCTCTTGTTTGTGGCATTGGACCATCAGAAGCTGCAACCACAAGAATTGCACCATCCATTTGAGCAGCACCAGTAACCATATTTTTCACATAATCAGCGTGACCTGGACAGTCAACGTGAGCATAATGACGATTAGCAGTTTGATACTCTACGTGAGAAGTATTAATTGTAATACCTCTTTCTTTTTCTTCGGGAGCGTTATCAATTTGATCAAAGCTTTTAGCCTCAGAAAGTCCTGCATCTGCTAGTACTTTAGTAATAGCTGCAGTTAAAGTTGTTTTACCGTGATCTACGTGTCCAATTGTGCCAATGTTTAAATGTGGTTTTGAACGATCGAAAGTTTCCTTTGCCATAATATTTATGTTTTATTACTTTTAAAATGAGC
This sequence comes from uncultured Flavobacteriaceae bacterium, assembly GCA_938088195.1. Taxonomy (GTDB): domain Bacteria; phylum Bacteroidota; class Bacteroidia; order Flavobacteriales; family Flavobacteriaceae; genus MAG-121220-bin8. The sequence goes on from CALKEO010000016.1 coordinate 33,313, forward strand.
GCAAATATATAAATTTTATACGAAAAAATGAATAAATTTTATTTTTTTTAAAGAATATAAACTAAGTGCTCAATGTTTTTTATTTTAAAAATCTAATTTTTTTAGAATTTAGAAAACCATCTGTGTTTTCCAAAGTGATTTCTTGGCACAGTTGTTTTATTAATCACATAAAAATTAATTCCTTTTAAAACAGAATTTAAATATTTTTTTAAATAAGGGTTGATAATTAAAATATATGGAACAAATGACAAAATTTTTGGCCAAGAGCTAAGAAGATAAGGATAAACAGTGATTGATAAATACGTTTGATTTTTGAAACTAGTAATTTCCCAAACAACTTTTGATTTTTTTCCTCTTTTTTTGCCAATAAAAAGTGTGTAGCCCTTGTTTATTTCAAATTTTATTATTTCTCTAAAATATGTTAGACCATTAAGGTAAACCAAAACATCACGATAATTACCATTTTGCCACTCAATTATTTCATTTGACCGACAGAATGGATGCACTAAATTTAAATTTCCAGGCTCAATAATTAAGGCCCACAAACTCTGAACAGAACATTCTATTTGTTGTTTATTAGAAACTGACCAAGTTTTGTTCATAACGGTGGGTTAAAATAAAAAAGTTTGTAGATTTTACTTTTTTGAAGAGCCAATGTCGAGATTTGAACTCGAGACCTCTTCCTTACCAAGGAAACGCTCTACCCCTGAGCTACATCGGCAGAAAATTTTGAGCGAGAGACCGGGTTCGAACCGGCGACATTCAGCTTGGAAGGCTGACGCTCTACCAACTGAGCTACTCTCGCTTAAAAAATTAGTGGGGAGAGCAGGATTCGAACCTGCGAAGTTAAAAACAGCAGATTTACAGTCTGCCCTCGTTGGCCGCTTGAGTATCTCCCCAGTATGTTAAAGATCATTGTGAGCCGATGGAGGGACTCGAACCCACGACCTGCTGATTACAAATCAGCTGCTCTAGCCAGCTGAGCTACATCGGCTTTTCCATTTTTCAATGGATGGCAAATGTATAGATTTATTTTTTTTCAATCAAAAGAAAATTAACGATTTTTTAAAAAAAAATAAACTTAGCTCTTTTTAATTTCTCTTGGATGATTATTCTTATAATCACTAATAATTTTTGGTAACTTAATTTTCGTATAAATCTGAGTAGAGGCAAGGCTTGAGTGTCCTAAAATTTCTTTAATTGTATTAATGCCTGCTCCATTATTTAAAAGGTGTGTTGCAAACGAATGTCTTAAGACATGGGGGCTAATTTTAACTTTTGAAGAAACTTTTGAGAAATATTTTTTTACAACCCTATACACTAAAGATGGACCGATTTGTGTTCCTTTTTTTGTGATAAATAGGTTGTTAATTGATGATTTAATGTTAGATCTTAGTTTAATATAATTATTAATATTTTGTAATAGTGATGGTAGTATTGGAACTAACCTCTCCTTATTTCTCTTTCCTTGAATTTTAATTAAATTTTCATCAAACAAAAGATCATTTAATTTTATTTTGATAAGTTCATCTCGTCTTATTCCAGTGGAATATAGCGTATCTATAATTAACATATCTCGTTTACCTTCAAACGAATCGTCAAAAACATTTATTACGTAAAACACCTCATCCTCGGAAAATGGTATTATAATTTTTGACTGAACCTTTAACCTTTTGTGATTTTTAGTTGGTGATTCATCAATTTGTTCAAGTTTAATCAAAAAATCATAATAACGACTCAGAGCTGATATTTTTCGATTAATTGTTAAGGGCGATAAATTGGAGTCTGACAGATTAACTATCCAGCTTCTAATAATTGAATAAGGTATTTTTGAAATGTTATTTATACCATGTTCATCTTTACAAAAACCATAAAATGTATTTAGATCTTTTTTGTAAGCGGTGATAGTATTTTCAGAATACTTTTTTTCGTTTGAGAGATAATCAAAAAAGTTTGAAAAATACATATAGATCTTAACAGAATTTAAAGTTAAGAACTTTTAAATGAAAAAAAATTTAAGAGAAATTATATATTTTCAAGATCTCTAAGATTCTGCACGTATGCAGCTTTTTTAATCTTATCTCTATTTTTAACTGATGGCTTAATGAAAGCTTGTCTCGCTCTAAGGTTTTTCATTGCTCCAGTTTTATCAAACTTACGTTTGAATCTCTTGAGAGCTCTGTCAATGTTTTCACCTTCTTTTACTGGAATAATTAACATATTTAATTTTAAATAGGTGGCAAATATAAAAACATTTTTAGTTCCTAAAAAATTATTTGTTAATTTTTAAAAAAAACTGAGAATTATAAATAATTAATATTATTTGATTGCTTTTAAATACTTTTCTAATTCTTTTTTAACAACTGGAAATAGGAAAAATAATCCTATCATGTTTGGAAAAACCATAGCAAAAATCATAGCATCGGAAAAGTCCCATATTGAACTCATACTGGCAGCAGAACCTATCACTACAAACATGCAAAAAATTAGCTTATAAGTAATATCTGCAATTTGTCCTCTTCCAAAAAGATATTTCCATGATTGTAATCCATAATAAGACCATGAAATCATTGTAGAGACCGCAAATAAAACAACTGCTATTGTTAAAAATATATCAGAAAAAGGAATATACTGTGCAAATGCTTGGGATGTAATTCCAGCTCCTTCAAAAGGAACACCATCAATTAAAACTGTTCCCATACCATCTCCTCCGTATTCAAAATATCCTCCAAAATTAAAAATTATGATGACAAGAGCTGTCATTGTACAAATCAATACAGTATCAATAAAAGGTTCCAATAAAGCAACTAAACCTTCTGAAGCTGAATATTTGGTTTTTACTGCTGAGTGAGCTATTGATGCTGAACCAACTCCAGCCTCATTGGAAAAGGCAGCTCTTTTAAAACCTACCATTAAAACTCCAATAAATCCTCCAACACCCATTGCAGTTGGATTAAAGGCTTCATTAACTATAAGAGAAATTGCATCATCGATTAAAGTAAAGTTTATTAGCAATATATATAGACAAGCAATCAAATAAAGAAGAGCCATAAAAGGAACTATTTTCTCTGTAACTGAGGCAATTCTTTTAATTCCCCCAATAATAATTATTCCAACTAAAATTGCTAAAACAAGCCCTATAATTGCGCCTGCGCTTGTACTTTCTAAACCTAACAATTGTTTTAGCACAAGAGTGGCTTGATTAGATTGTGCTGCATTTCCACCTCCAAACGATCCTCCAATACAAAAAATTGCAAAAAATACAGCAGCAATTTTACCTAAAGTCTCAAAACCTTTCTCTTTTAAACCTTTCGTTAAATAATACATCGGTCCTCCATAAATAGTTCCATCAGCTCCAACATCACGATACTGAACACCTAATGTACACTCAACAAATTTTGAGGACATTCCAATTAGCCCACAAACAACCATCCAAAAAGTTGCTCCAGGTCCTCCTAACGCAATTGCTAGGGCAACACCAGCAATATTTCCGTTTCCAACAGTACCTGAAACAGCAGTAGCTAAAGCTTGAAAATGAGAAACTTCTCCATCTTCAGATGCTGAATCGTCTTTTTCAACTTCATCGTATTTTCCTCTAACAACATTTATAGCAGTGAAAAAATATTTAATATTAGGAAATCCGAAATATAATGTAAAAAAAGCAGCACTTCCAATTAATAATAGAATTACAAACGGATAACCAGCTATTGGATAAAAAACGTAATAACTAAAAAAATCAGAAATTGGAGCGAATGCTTCGTCAATTTTTTGATCCAATCCTTTTTCCTGAGAAAAATTAACAAAAGATGATAAAACAAATAAAAAGCTAAAAAATATTTTTTTCATTTATAATTGATTTATGAAATAATTGTACAACAAGATGCAAATTAAATGTAATAATTCAAATGTTTTTTTTACAAATCAAAAACTGAAGATCTTTTTGTAGAAATTAAATCTTTTATTTTTAGCCAAAATGCTAGTACTAAGTAAAGGGCAAAATTCAAACCCAGTGAAAAAAAACTTATGTAAATAAAAAATAATCTAACGTTTTTAGCTCTAATACCCATCCATTCAGCTAACCTTGAACATACTGAAAAACCATGACGTTCTAAAAAATACCTAAACTCAATCATGTTTAATTATTTAAAATCTCACCTTTCCATCCCATAATACCACCCTCTAAATTAAAAACATTTTCAAAACCAAATTGTTTCATTAGTTCACATGCCTGAAAGCTCCTTGCTCCTGACTTACAATAGACATGAATACAGCTTTCTTTTTTAAGCTTTTTTATTTCATCTAAAAAAAATTGTGAATCATAAATATTTAAATTAACAGAATTCCTTATGAAACCTTCTTTAAATTCTTCAGGAGTTCTAACATCTAACACAACACTATTTTTGGAATTTTTTATGGATTTAATCCATTTATTTTGTTTGAGATTCATACTTTAAATAAAATCAAATATATAGCACTAAATCTTTTAAAAAAAATTAAATTTATTTAAATACTTGTAAACTAATAGTATGATTTATATATTTGATTTATGTTAAAAAATTTAATGTTTAATATTTGGTGGGTAATTAATTATGATATCTCGCGATAGACCAATTAAATTATAAAAAAATATTTAGGCTTGTCTCGCGACAGGCCTTTTTTAATTTAAAGAATTGATAAATTGTATAAAATATTAACATCCGAAAAAAAACTATTAGCAGATACTTTGACACCTGTTAGTATTTATTTAAAAATAAGAGACAAGTTTTCGAACTCTCTTTTGTTGGAAAGTAGTGATTATGGTGCAAATGATAATAGTTTTGCTTATGTATGCTTTAACCCTATTGCTCACATATCTGTTAAAGAAAATATAATATCAAAATCTTTTCCTGATGGAGTTAAAGAGACTATTGAAATAAACAAAAATATTGATGTGGTTAAGCAAGTTGATGAATTTTGTAAATTATTTGAGTGCAAAAAAAATGACAAAAAATTTATTAATAATGGCGTTTTTGGATACATGAATTATGACTCAATAAAATACTTTGAAAATATAAATATCCAGTCAAAAAATAAAGACACAAATATACCTGACATATACTATGCTTTTTATTCAAATATAATTGTGATTAATGTTTTTAATAATGAGGCTAAACTATTTCATCACCGTTTTAATGAAAAAGAAAATTTGAATGATATATTAAATATTATTTTTTCAAATAATTCGTCTAAGTTTCCTTTTTCAAGAATCGGAGAATTAAACTCTAATATCAATGATAAACAATATGTTGATCTTGTTAAAAAAGGAATTAAGCATTGTTACAGGGGAGATGTTTTTCAAATTGTTCTATCCAGAAGATTTAAACAAAAATTTAAGGGAGATGAGTTTAATCTATACAGAGCATTGAGATCAGTAAACCCTTCTCCATATTTATTTTATTTTGATTATGGTAGTTATAAAATTTTCGGAAGTTCACCAGAAGCACAATTAGTTGTTAAAAAAAATAAAGCTGAAATTCATCCAATAGCAGGGACATTTAAAAGAACCGGAGATGATGTAGAAGATTCAAAAAAAGCTGAGAAACTTTCAAAAGATGATAAAGAAAATAGTGAGCATATGATGCTTGTTGACTTAGCTAGAAATGATTTAAGTAGAAATGGAAACGATGTAAAAGTAGAAAAAGATAGAGAGATTCAATTTTATTCTCACGTTATACATCTTGTTTCAAAAGTAACTGGAATTAAGAAAAATGGTTCATCTACTTTTCAAATTGCTGCTGATACATTTCCCGCTGGGACATTAACTGGTGCGCCAAAGCATAGGGCGATGCAATTAATTAACGAATATGAAAATTGTAATAGATCATTTTACGGAGGAGCAATTGGTTTCATGGATTTTGAGGGGAATTTTAATCATGCGATAATAATTAGATCATTTCTAAGTAAAAACTATGAACTTTTATTTCAAGCTGGTGCTGGGATTGTTTCAAAATCTATTCCGAAAAATGAATTACAAGAAATTTACAATAAACTTGGTGCATTAAACACCGCACTAGAAATTGCTGAAAAAATTTAAATATGAAAATTATAGTTATTGACAATTACGATTCTTTTACTTACAATTTAGTTCATTATTTCGAAGAACTTAAATGTGAGGTGACAGTCAAAAGAAATGATCAAGTCAATATAAAAGAAATTGAAAAGTTTGATAAAATTGTTCTTTCACCCGGTCCGGGAATTCCAAAAGAAGCTGGTCTTTTAAAAGAAATTATTTCATCTTTTTTTAATACAAAAAGTATTTTAGGGGTGTGTTTGGGACACCAAGCGATAGCTGAAGTTTTTGGCGCAGAACTTATCAATTTAAAAACAGTTTTTCATGGAGTTGCTAGTGATATAAATATTATTAAAGAAGATCCTCTTTTTAATGATTTACCGAACCCTTTAAAAGTTGGACGTTACCATTCTTGGGTTGTTAAAGAACCACTTCCAGATGATTTGGAGGCTTTAGCTTATGATCAAAACGGACAGATAATGGCATTTAAACATAAAACGTATAATTTAAGAGGAGTTCAATTTCATCCTGAATCTATATTAACAGAACACGGAAAAGATCTTTTAAAAAATTGGTTAAAAATCAAATAATGAAAGATATATTAAATAAATTATTTGCTCATAAAACTCTAGACAGAGAAGAAGCTAAAAATATATTGCTTGAAATTTCTAGCGGGATGCATAATCATTCACATGTGACTTCCTTCTTAACTGTATATATGATTAGAAATATTACAGTTGAGGAGCTAGAAGGGTTTAGAGACGCCTTGATTGAGCTATGTATTTCAATTGATTTAAAAAAATACAATACGATTGATTTGTGTGGTACTGGGGGTGATAATAAAGACACATTTAATATTTCAACACTATCTGCTTTTATTACTGCTGGAGCTGGAATAAAAGTTGCCAAACACGGAAACTATGGAGTTTCATCATCATGTGGATCAAGTAATGTATTAGAAAATTTAGGAATTAGATTTTCAAATGATCAAAGTTTTATAGAAAATTGTATTGAAAAAAGTGGTATATGTATTCTTCATGCTCCTCTTTTTCATCCAGCAATGAAGCATGTTGCTCCAATAAGAAGAGAATTAGGATTAAAAACCTTCTTTAATATGTTGGGGCCATTAGTAAATCCCTCAACCCCTAACAATCAAATGGTTGGAGTTTATAGCTTAGAATTAGCTAGATTATACTCATATGTATTTCAAAAATCAAATAAAAATTTCTCAATCATTCATTCTTTAGATGGTTATGATGAAGTATCTCTAACGGGAAATGTTAAAATCATTTCTAATAATTCCGAAAAAATATTCGAACCATCAGACTTTGATTTAAATATATTAAAACCTAAGTCTATAGTTGGAGGTAATTCAATTTCAGAATCCGCAAAAATTTTTATGAATATTTTAAATAATAAAGGATCTAGTTCACAAAATAATGTTGTTTTAGTCAACTCTGGAATAGCCATTTCAACTGCCCAAAATATTAGTATTAGTGATGGAATTGAAAAAGCAAGAGAATCTTTGAAGTCCGGTAAAGCTTTAAATGCATTTAAAACTTTAAAAAAACTAAGTAAATAATGAGCATTTTAAATCAAATAATTGAAACTAAAAAAACTGAAATAGAATTAAATAAAAAAAATAATTCATTTTCGGATCTTGAAAGACTAAAAGGGTTTAGTAGACCTGTAAATTCTCTATCACGAAGTCTTCAAATTTGTAAGTTTGGAATCATTTCAGAATTTAAAAGAAAATCCCCTTCAAAATCAATTATTAATAAAAACTCAAATGTTAATGATGTAGTAAAAGGATATGAGAATGCAGGTGCTAGTGGAATTTCTATTTTGACTGATGAACAATATTTTGGAGGATCCTCTAAAGATTTAATAATTGCCAGAGAAAACACTAAACTTCCGGTTTTAAGAAAAGAATTTATTATAGATGAATATCAAATAATTGAAGCAAAAGGATTAGGAGCAGACGCAATTCTTTTAATAGCATCATGTTTAAAAAAAGAATCCATAAAATCCCTAAGTCAATTTGCCAAAAGCTTAGGGCTAGAAGTGTTAATAGAAATTCATAATCTCAATGAATTAAATAAGTGTTTGATTGATTCCATAGATATTATTGGTGTTAATAATAGGAATCTAAAAACATTTGAAGTGAATATCCAAACTAGTAAAGATTTAGTGGAATTTATTCCAAAAGAATTTGTTAAAATATCTGAAAGTGGACTTACCAGTAAGAAAGAAATAATAGAACTTATTGATTATGGATTTGAAGGTTTTTTAATGGGTGAAAATTTTATGAAAGAAAAAAATCCTGGGAAAGCAGCAGATAATTTCATTAATAATTTAAAAAGTTAGTAAAATGAAATTGAAAATTTGTGGAATGAAGTTTGAAAATAATATTTCTGAAATAAATAATTTAAATCCAGATTTTATGGGTTTTATTTTCTGGCCAAATTCTAAAAGGTTTTTCAATGAGAAAACAATTGATATTTCTAATACAATAAAAAAAGTTGGGGTTTTTGTCAATCAAGATTATGACTTAATTATAAATAAAATCAATCAATTTAATCTTGATTTTGTTCAATTACATGGTAATGAAAGCTCTGAATTTTGTAATAAAATCAAAGCTCATTGTAAAGTAATTAAAGTATTTAGTATTGGGAAAGAATTCGATTTTAAAAAATTATATTTATTTGAAAAAGTTTGCGACTATTTTTTGTTTGATACCAAAGGGGAGTCATATGGTGGAAATGGGATTAAATTTGATTGGAAAATTCTAAAAAAATATAATTCAAAAAAACCCTTTTTGTTAAGCGGCGGCATTGATATTCTTGATTTTCCAGATTTACTAAACATTCAAAAACTAAAAATTCCTTTGTTAGGAATTGACATCAACAGTAAATTTGAAACTAAGCCTGGATTAAAAGATTATAAAAAAGTTAATGAACTAATAAATAAAATGAAAAAATGAAAATTTCTTATAATGTAGATAAAAATGGGTTTTATGGTGACTTTGGCGGAGCATTTATCCCAGAAATGATGCATGCTAATATTGAAGAACTTAAATCTAAATATTTAAAAATATCATCTGAAATAAGTTTTAAAAAAGAATTCGATGACTTGTTAGAAAAATATGTAGGAAGGCCTACCCCACTTTATTACGCAAAAAGACTTTCTAAAAAATATAATACGAAAGTTTATTTAAAAAGAGAAGATTTATGTCATACTGGAGCTCATAAAATAAACAATACAATAGGACAAATACTACTTGCAAAAAAATTGGGTAAAACTAGAATAATTGCTGAAACAGGCGCTGGACAACATGGAGTTGCTACTGCTACTGTATGTGCGCTTATGGGGATTAAATGTATTATTTATATGGGAGAGGTTGATATATCTAGACAGGCTCCAAACGTTGCTAGAATGAAAATGTTAGGTGCAGAAGTCAAGCCTGCAATTTCAGGAAGTAAAACCCTAAAAGATGCCACTAACGAAGCTATTAGGGATTGGATAAATAATCCAGTTGACACACATTATATCATAGGTTCAGTCGTGGGGCCCCACCCCTATCCTGATATGGTTGCTAGGTTTCAATCTGTAATTGGAAATGAAGTTAAAAAACAATTAAAAAAAGTTGAGGGAAATGAAAATCCTAATTATGTTATAGCATGTGTTGGAGGCGGAAGCAATGCAGCTGGTATATTTTACCCTTACTTAGATAATGACAAAGTCAAAATAATTTGTGTTGAGGCAGCAGGTAAAGGAATAAAATCTGGAGAAAGTGCAGCCACTTCAGTTTTAGGTAAAGAAGGAATCATTCATGGTTCTAAAACCTTATTAATGCAAACTAAGGATGGACAAATAACAGAGCCTTATTCCATTTCTGCTGGACTTGATTATCCAGGAGTTGGTCCAATGCATGCTAATTTGTATAAAACGGGTAGAGGAAAGTTTATTTCAATTGAAGATAAGGATGCCATGGAATGGGGGTTGATTTTATCCCGAATGGAAGGGATTATTCCTGCAATAGAAACCTCTCATGCTTTTGCAGTTCTTGATAAAATGAAATTTAAAAAAACTGATGTCATTGTTTTTAATTGCTCTGGAAGAGGAGATAAAGACTTGGACACCTACATTGAGTATTTTAAATTATGATTCATTAATACATAATTATACCTATTTAACATTCAATCAAAATATTACATTTATTATATTTAAATAAAAAACACAAATGAAATCAATTAAAATTATTTTACAAGTATTTAGTATTATTATATTATTTGGATGCAATAAAGAGATTCCAGTAGATAAAAATGAGAAACTTAATGTATTGTTTATAATGACAGATGATCTTAATTGTGATTTAGGTTCATACGGACACCCACAAGTAATAAGTCCTAATATTGACAAGCTAGCTAGTCAAGGTGTTCTTTTTGAAAATGCTCATAATCAATACCCTCTTTGCGGGCCCTCAAGAGCTTCTTTTATGACTAGTATGTATTCTGATCAAACTATGCACACCACACTTAATGTGGATATCAGAACTACAACTCCTGATGTTGTTACCCTTGGACAAAGATTTAGGCAGCAAAATTACAGATCAGTAAGAATTGGAAAAATATTTCATTACGACAATCCAGGGTCTATAGGCAGTTCAAGTTCAGATGATATTTATACTTGGGATTACACAATAAATCCATGGGGAAGAGATAAAGAGGAGGAGTATAAAATAAATACATTGAGTGAAAGACAATATGGCGGAACCTTAAGTTGGATGGAGGCTGATGGTTTTGATGAGGAACAAACTGATGGAATAGTAGCTAAAGAAGCAGTTGAACAACTTGAAAAATTTTCAAAAAATGGACAAAATTTCTTTTTAGCTGTCGGATTTTTTAAACCACACACACCATTTGTTGCTCCAAAAAAATATTTTGATTTATATGAAAAAGATGATATGATTATTCCCTACACTGGAATTAGTGAAGATTATTTAAAATCAATTCCTCTACCAGCAGCAAAATCTATAAGGAACAAAAAAGATCAAATTAAATTAAATTTAAAATCTAATAAAGAATTGTCACAAGAAATTAAAGAAGCTTATTATGCTACAATTTCTTTTATGGACGCCCAAATTGGAAGAGTTCTTGATAAATTAAAAGAAACAGGCCTAGATAAAAATACGATTATTGTCTTTTCATCAGATCATGGTTATCATTTGGGAGAACATGGGTATTGGCAAAAACAAACTCTATTTGACAATGCCACTAGAGTTCCTTTAATTTTTTCTGGTCCTGGAATTGAAAAAGGTAAAAAAAGCAACTCACCAGTAGAAATGATTGATATTTATCCAACACTAATGGAACTTACTGGGATTGATTCTCCAGATCATGTAGTTGGTAAAAGTTTAATGCCAGTATTTAAAGACTCTAATTTTAAAATAAGAAACAGTGCTTTAACAAGATGGAAAAATGGATACTCAATTAAATCAGAAAAATATAGACTCACCAAATGGGGAGAAAATGGTCAGTTAGGTTATGAACTTTATGATCATAGTAATGATAAAGAAGAATTAGTAAACCTTGCAAAAAATGAAGATTATTCACAAGTTTTAGATTCTTTAAAAAAGGAAATTAATGTAAGAATTGCTGATGCCAGACTTAAACCTAAAGGACTTGGTAGACAGTTTGAGCAACGGCCATACAACAGAATAAAATATACGCCTGGTGATTTGTATGATAAAGATGGTAAAAGAATATATTTGAAACCCTCGAATGAATAGAATTAATAAAGTTTTAAAAAATAAAAGAGATATACTGTCCATATATTTCACCGCAGGTTTTCCTAATATTTCAGATACTACCACAATTATAAAAAATTTGGATAATTGTGGTGTAGATATGGTTGAAATTGGATTGCCTTTTAGTGACCCTTTAGCCGATGGACCTACTATTCAAAAAAGTTCAACACAAGCTTTAAATAATGGAATGACTACTAAAAAATTGTTTGAACAACTTAAAGGGTTGAGAAAAGAAACTAATATTCCTCTAATAATAATGGGGTATTTCAATCCAATAATGCAGTATGGTGTTGAGTCTTTTTGCAAAGACTGTGAGATTGCAGGAATAGATGGATTAATAATACCAGATTTGCCAGTTGAGATTTATTGTGATAATTACAAAACAGTTTTTGAAAAACATAATCTACTAAATATGTTTTTAATAACTCCTCAAACATCGAATAAAAGAATACGATTTATCGATAAGATTTCTAACGGCTTTATTTATATGGTTAGTAGTTTCAGTATTACAGGAACAGTTAATTCTTTTAAAAAAGAACAAACAAAATACTTTGAAAGAATAAATAAAATGAATTTAAGCTCTCCACTAATAATTGGATTTGGAATAAGTAACAGACAAACATATCTTGATGCAATTAAAAACAGTAATGGTGCGATTATAGGTTCAGCATTTATAAAACACTTAAAAAAATATGGTGTGGGTAAAGTGAGTGATTTTATAAATAAAATAAGAAATTAACTATCTTATAAAAACTAATTCCTTCATTTTTTCACTTTCTTCTGAGCTGTAACTGTAACCTCCATAATCAAAACCCCTAAGATCTTCCAAGTTAATAATTTCATTATCTAAAATATACCTTACCATCATCCCTCTCGCTTTTTTTGCATAAAAAGAAATAATTTTTAACTTACCATTTTTCATGTCTTTAAATACGGGAGAAATCATGGTTGTTTTTAATAACTTTCTATCAATGGCTGAAGAATATTCATTACTAGCTAGGTTCACAAAAAATTCATTTTCATTTAATTCATCATTTAATTTATTGGTGATCTTATTTCTCCAAAATCCGTATAAATTTAGAGAACCCTCAACATTCAATTTTGTGCCCATTTCTAGCCTGTAGGGTTGAATTAAATCTAAGGGTTTTAATAAACCATAAAGTCCGGATAATATTCTTAATGATTTTTGAGCCTGATTAAGTTGATCCATTGAAAGGCTAAATGCATCTAGTCCACTGTATACATCACCATTAAAGGTAAAGATACTTGGTCTAGCATTTTCTATATTAAATGGAGTTTTAAAAGTATTATTTCTGTTCCAATTTAATTCAGCTAACTTTTCAGAAATACTCATTAAAGATTTGAGTTCAGAGGGAGATTTTTTCTTTAATAATTCATTGATTTTTTTGGACTCTGATAAAAAATTAGGAATAGAAAAGTTTTTAATTGGAAGTTCAGTTTTAAAATCAAGAGATTTTGCAGGCGAAATAATAATTTTCATAACATAGAGGTATTGATCATAAAATTATAAAAAATCAACTATTATTTGAATAGTTTCTCCATTTATTAAGACAATGAACAAAGTCATCAGGTAAGTCAGATTCAAAGTTCATTTCCTTATTTGTTACAGGATGCAAAAAGCCAAGGGATTTTGCATGAAGCGCTTGTCTAGGTAAGATTTTAAAACAATTTTGAACAAATTGTTTGTATTTATTAAAAATTGTTCCCTTCAAAATTTTATCTCCCCCATACCTTTGATCACTAAAAATCGGATGGCCAATAAATTTCATATGAGCTCTAATTTGATGTGTTCTCCCTGTTTCTAATTCACACTCCAAAAGAGTAACGTAATTAAACCTTTCGATGACTTTATAATGTGTAATAGCACTTTTTCCAATTTCTTTATTATCAGGAACACTCATTATTAAACGATTTTTTGGGTCTCTAGCTAAATTTTCCATAATTGTTCCATTATCATTTTCAACAATTCCCCAAACCAAAGTATTATATTTTCGTCTTGAAGATTTTAAATAAAACTGTTTAGCTAGATTAGTCATAGAGACTTCAGTTTTTGCAACAACTAACAATCCACTTGTGTCCTTATCAATTCTATGAACTAAGCCTGGTCTGCCATCTTTGTTGGACGGCAAATTTTTAAAATGATTAATCAAACCATTTAATAAAGTTCCACTATAATTTCCATGACCAGGATGAACTACTAGACCAGGTGGTTTATTAACAACCAGTAAATACTTGTCTTCAAAAACAATATTAAGTGACATTTCTTCACCAACAAGTAAATTTTCATAGGGTGGATGAGAAAACATAACTTTAATTAAATTACCTGGTTTAATTTTATAGCTTGACTTTACTGGCTTTTCATCTACAAAGATAAAACCACTTTTGGCGGCACTTTGAATTTTATTCCTCGTAGCATTTTCAATTCTATTCATTAAAAATTTATCAACCCTTAAAGGTTCCTGACCCTTATCAGCTTTAAATTGATAATGTTCAAATAGATCTTTACTCGAATCTAAACTTTCTTGTGCTTTAATCATTTTTCGCTATTGATACCATTTCCAAGAACTAAATCGATTTTAGATTTTTTGGGAACTAAAAATCCTGGACTTATCTCCTCGTTTTTATATAAAATCTTAATAACCATATCCTTTCCAATATTATCAATCAATGTAATTTCACCGATATTTAAATTTGAAGAGAGCAGAGATGAAATAGCACTTCTTTTGGTAATTTGAATTATCTCAGGAATCGCTACATTACCAAAGTTAGCAGGATTAATTGTTAAATAAATTTTTCTATTTTTTTTAACCTCAGAACTGGCAACAGGAATTTGTTCTAAAACTACGAATTTTGGAAAATCTGGGTTAAAAAAGGTTGAATCAGAAATCTCAAATTTTAATTTATTTTTATTTAGAATCTCCGCTACATTTTCAATTGATAATCCCTTTAAGTCAGGAACTTTAATATAATTATTATGATTTGTACTAATATTTAAGTAAATAAAAACAATGGTGATTATAGTCCCAAAAAAAAGAAACGCAACAAAAGCTTGTTTTAAAAAATATCTACTGAAAAAATATTTTAATAAATTCATTTTTAATTTTAAACAAATATATAAAATATGTCATCTCTGTGTTTTGACTTAAAATAAATGATATTTTTGTGTTAATGAAAAAAAATGTGGCTGTTTTAATGGGAGGGTATTCATCTGAATATGAAATTTCAATGAAAAGTGGTCTAGTTGTTATTGAAAATCTTGACAAAGAAACTTATAATTCATACAGAATTATAATTAGTAAAAAAGAATGGATTTATTTAGATGAAAATAATAATAAATTTAAAATCAACAAAGGAGATTTTTCAATCCAAATTGATAATGAAAAAATAGTGTTTGATGTAGCGCTTATAATGATTCATGGATCTCCCGGCGAAGACGGTAAATTACAATCTTACTTTGAGTTATTAAGAATTCCATACACTGGTTGTAGTTCATATAGTTCTGCCATAACCTTTAATAAAAGAGACTGTATATCAGTTCTTAAAAAACACAATATTCCTAGTGCTAAATCAGTCTATTTGAATTTAGGTGATAAAATTGATGAAGATAAAATTATAAACAAAATTGGTTTACCCTGTTTTGTAAAAGCAAATAGATCGGGAAGCAGTTTTGGTGTTTATATGGTAAAACATAAAAAAGATTTAGCTAATTCAATTGAAGATTCGTTAAAGATTGATAGTGAAGTTTTAATTGAATCGTTTTTGGACGGAATTGAAGTTTCCGTTGGTGTTATGAAATATAAAAATAATATTGAAGTTTTTGGGATAACTCAGTTAATTACAGATAATGATTTTTTTGATTACGAAGCGAAATACAATGGAAAATCTAAAGAAATAACACCAGCTAATATTTCAGAAGTTCAAAAAAATAATGTTATTAATATTTCAAAAAATATATATAAGAAACTTGGCTTAAAAGGATTCACCAGAAGTGAATTCATTTTTGTTGGAGATGTCCCATTTTTTTTAGAATTAAACTCTGTTCCCGGAATGACCAATGAAAGTATTTTCCCTAAACAGGCTAAATTAAAAGGAATCCCTTTAAATGAGTTATTAAATGAGTTAATTAAAGAGGCTATTGAATAAATTATTTATATTTAATTATGAGAAAAGCAATTTTTCCTGGTTCTTTTGACCCTTTCACTTTAGGTCATTATGATATTTTAAAAAGAAGCTTATCTCTTTTTGACGAAATTATAGTAGGAGTCGGCAGAAACAATCAAAAAAAAACAATGTTTTCCGAAAAACAAAGATTAAGTTTCATAGAAAATTGTTTTAAGGATGATAAAAAAATAAAAGTTGAAGCTTATCAAGGTCTAACTATTGATTTTTGCAAGAAGGTCGGTGCAAGTTTCATCGTCAGAGGAATAAGAAACAATGGTGATTTTGAATTTGAAAAAGCTATTGCTAGAACAAATAGAAAGCTTTCAAAAATCGAAACTATTTTTCTTCTCACATCTGCAAAAACTTCTTTTATAAGTAGTAGTATAGTCAGAGAATTGATTTTAAATAATGGGGATTATAAACAATTAGTTCCTAATTCAGTTGATTTTTAATTTGGTCTAAAATCAACTTAATGTTTGGAAATGTATTTTCAATTCTACTAAGCTTCAATTTATTTTTCCAAACTACCTTCGAAATTCCCTCATTAATTTGAGGACTCAATTCGCCATCATATTTAGTAGTCATGTTAAACCACGACGTCTCTTTTAAAAAATATTTATTTTGTTTTTTAAAAATATGAAAGGTTTTCATTAAAAAATTTGAAATCATAAGGTTTCGTACACCTGTTTCTTCTTCAACCTCTCTTATTGCGGTTTCTTCAATACATTCTCCCTTGTCTTTCTTTCCTTTTGGTAAATCCCATTTATTTCTTCTATAAATAAATAAGGTCTCATCATTAGCATTTCTAACTACACCTCCACCAGCTTTAACTACTTTAATTTTTTTTTTGAAACGTTTAATTAGCTTTTCAGGATTTTTATGAAATAAATATATTTTTTTAAATTTTTTAGCATTTGAAATTATATCTTTTAAACAAATCGACTTTAAATTAAATAATTTAACATCAGAATTAATTGGAACTTGACTTGTTAATATCACCACATTTTTATTGATAAAAACTTTATACATTTGTTTAATGGTTTTAGATAAATATACAGCAAAAAAAACTGCCGAATTACTTCTTCAAATTAAAGCAATAAAATTAAATCCAAAAAATCCTTTTAAATGGGCTAGCGGATGGAATTCACCCATTTATTGTGATAACAGAATAATACTTTCTCACCCTGAAATTAGAGTTTTTGTAAGAGAACAGATGGTGAAACAAATTGAAAAAATATATGGGAAACCTGATGTTATAGCTGGTGTTGCAACAGGGGCTATTGGAATAGGAATGTTAGTGGCTGACCTAATGAATCTTCCTTTTATTTACGTCAGACCCAATTCAAAAAAACACGGTAGAAAAAATCAAATTGAAGGACAGTTTTCTAAATCACAGAAAGTTGTTGTTATTGAAGATTTAATTAGTACAGGAAATAGTAGTCTAATGGCTATTGATGCTTTAAGATCTGAGGATCTCGAGATAAAAGGAATGATTAGTATTTTTACTTATGGATTCGATATTTCTTACAATAATTTTAAAGAAAAAAATGTTGAATTTTGTTCCTTAAGTTCATACGATTTTCTATTGGAACAAGCACTTGACATCAATTATATTAGCGATGAAGAATATGAAATTTTAAAAGATTGGAAAAACAACCCAAGTAAATGGGTAATCTAAAGAAACTTTATGAAACTTAACAGT
>CALKEO010000017.1 GCA_938088195.1 uncultured Flavobacteriaceae bacterium
TTAAAATTTTTCAATACTATTTTGGACAGCTCTTATAATCACTGGTAGATCTTCTATTAATCTTTTAAGTTGTTTGAACGAAGCCTTTTAATAAAAAAACGGTTACACTATAATAGTATAACCGTTTTTTTAGTAGCGGGAACAGGACTCGAACCTGTGACCTTCGGGTTATGAGCCCGACGAGCTACCTACTGCTCTATCCCGCGATATGTCGGCGAATTTACAACATTTTTAATTTATAGAAAAAAGTAATCTCAATTATAATTAAGCACCTTACATTTGTAATTAGATGCATAGATCTGGTTTTGTAAATATCATTGGCAATCCTAATGTTGGAAAATCTACCCTAACAAATCTCTTTGTTGGAGAAAAGTTAAGTATAATTACTCACAAAGCTCAGACCACACGACACAGAATATTAGGGATAGTTAATTCAGAAAATTATCAAATGGTAATTTCAGATACACCAGGTATTTTAAAACCTGCTCATAAACTTCATGAATCTATGATGGATTTTGTAAACATGACTTTTGATGATGCAGATATTTTAATTTATATGGTTGAATATAAAGATCACAACTTAAAAAGTCTTAATCTTTTAAAAAAAATTAAGTCAACTAAAACTCCTTTATTTTTAATTATTAATAAAATTGATACCATTAATCAAACCAAATTAGAAAATGAAATTGATCATTGGAAATCTGTTTTACCAAATGCAGAAATATGGTCAATTTCAGCAAAAGAAAAATTTAATGTTATCGAACTGAAAAACAGAATTATTGAATTATTGCCTGAGGGACCAGCTTACTTCCCAAAGGATCAAATAACTGATAAGCCTGAAAGATTTTTTGTAAATGAAATTATAAGGGAAAAAATATTAATCAATTTTAAAAAGGAAATTCCATACTCTGTTGAGGTCGTTACAGAATCATTTGACGAAGAAGTTAACATTATTAGAATAAGATCCATCATTATGGTTGAAAGAAATAGCCAGAAAGGTATAATTATTGGTCACAAAGGAGATGCCATTAAAAAAGTTGGCACTGATTCTAGAATTGATTTGGAAGGTTTTTTTAATAAAAAAATTTTTTTGGATCTTCAAGTAAAAGTTAATAAAAACTGGAAATCAAGCGATAAGCAACTTAAAAAATTTGGTTATAATCAAAAATGAAATAGTTGATTTAAAACATTAGATTTGTAGCCCAATAAAAAAAAATGAGTTCCATAGTAGCTATCGTAGGAAGACCCAATGTTGGAAAATCCACCCTTTTTAATCGTTTAATTCAAAGACGGGAAGCTATTGTTGATTCTGTAAGCGGAGTAACAAGAGACAGACATTATGGTTTTTCTTTTTGGAACGGCAAGGATTTTACCGTGATTGATACAGGAGGATATATGTTAGGAGGAGAAGATAATTTTGAAAAAGAAATAAATGATCAGGTAATGATAGCTATTGACGAATCTGATATTATAATTTTTGCTGTTGATGTTGATAGTGGGCTAAATACCATGGATCAAGAAGTTGGTAGACTATTACATAAATCAAATAAACAAGTTATTCTTGCAGTAAATAAAGTTGATAATCATAAAAGACAAATTGATTCAAACGAGTTTCATTCTTTGGGTTTTGAAAAGTCTTTTAATATTTCTGCGATAAATGGTAGTGGGACCGGTGAATTGTTAGATGAATTGGTTACTTATTTGCCTGATGATTCAAAAAACGAGGAAAGTGATATTCCCGGTTTTGCTGTTGTTGGGAGGCCAAATGCAGGTAAATCATCTTTTATAAATGCTTTATTAGGAAACGATCGTTATGTTGTAACTGATATAGCTGGAACAACAAGAGATAGTATTGATACGCATTTTAACCGTTTTGGTTTTGATTTTAAATTAATAGATACAGCTGGAATAAGAAAGAAGTCTAAAATAAATGATGATGTAGAATTTTATTCTGTAGTTAGATCAATAAGAACAATTGAAAATGCTGACGTTTGTCTGATATTATTTGATGCTACTAGATCTTTTGATGCTCAGGTGAAAAATATTTTTTGGTTATCAGCAAGAAATAATAAAGGCATTGTTATTCTAGTCAATAAATGGGATTTAGTTGATAAAAAAACAAATACAATTAAGTTAATTGAAGAAGGAATAAGAAAAGAAATAGAACCATTTGTCGATGTACCAATAGTCTTTATATCCAGTCTTACAAAACAAAGAATATTTAAAGCAATCGAAACGGCAATGCAAGTTTATAAAAGCAGAAAAAAAAGTATTGTGACTAGAAAATTTAATGATGTATTATTGCCTATTATTCAAAAAACTCCTCCTCCTGCTTACAAGGGTAAATATGTAAAAATTAAGTTCTGTACGCAATTACCATCATCTTATCCGCAATTTGCATTTTTTTGTAATTTACCTCAATATGTAAAAGATCCTTACAAAAGATTTATTGAAAATAAAATTAGAGAAAATTATGACTTTAGCGGAGTTCCAATAAACATCTTTTTTAGAAAAAAATAACTCATTCAAATTTCTCCTTTAATATTAATAAGGGTAGCTTTGATTTTTTCCAATTTTTTAATTACTTCAAATTTTTTTTTTAGGATTTTTAATTGCTCTTTTGCACCCTCAAGGGTATATCCTTTTTCTTTAACCAAATGATGAATAGTTTGAAAATTTTCAATGTCAACAGAGGAATATCTTCTAGTTCCTTTACTATTTTTTTTTGGTTTAAGAACTTCAAATTCTTTTTCCCAGAACCTTATTAAGGACGGATTAACCTTGAATGCTTTGGAAACTTCTCCAATAGTATAATAAAGTTTTTCAGGAAGATTGACATGCATTAATCTAGGGATTGGTTTTCTTGATTGGCAAGTTTTAATAATGCATCAAATTCATCAGGAGATAAATCTCCGTAATAAAAATTTATTGGATTATATTTTTTTCCATCTTTTCGCACCTCGTAGTGTAAGTGAGGAGCCTGAGACCTTCCAGTACTTCCAACAAAACCTATGATATCCCCTTTTTTTACCATTTGATTTCTTTTAACATTATACTTATTTAGATGAGCATAAAGGGTAACATAACCAAATCCATGGTCAATTCTAATATGTTTTCCATATCCTGAGGATCTTGCATCAGCTCTGATAATTTTACCATCACTTGCAGCGTAAATAGGAGTGCCTCTAGGTGCAGTAAAATCCATTCCACCATGCATTTTTCTAGATTTATCGAATGGATCTGTTCTGTAACCAAAACCAGAAGCCATTCTTGTTAAATCATCATTTTTAATGGGTTGAATGGAGGGAATTGATGCAAGTAATTTTTCTTTATCACTTGCTAACCTTTCAATTTCGTCTAAGGATTTGGATTGAATAACAATTTGTTTTGTTAAAATTTCTATTTTTTTTGTTGTTTCAACTACCAAATCAGAATTCTCAAATCCTTTTAAGTTTTCGTATCGATTTATTCCACCAAAACCAGCTTTCCTAACATCACTTGGAATTGGATTAGTTTCAAATAAGACACGATAAATATTATTGTCTCTTTGCTCAATATCTTCAAGAACTAAATTAAGTTGATCGATTTTTTTATTTAATAAATTAAATTGAAGTTTGAAGTTTGAAATTTCTCTAGCCTGAGTGAGCTCTGTAGGCGTATTTACTAATGTTGATTTAAGAAGAATCAATAAAACCATAATACCAAAAAACATTGAACTAATTAGAAAAGCTAGTATATTTCTGATTTGAGTAGATTTATTAACTTCTACCTTTCTATATGACAGAGAATTTTTATCGTAATAATACTTGGTCTTAAACATTAACTAATTTGTGTTATTTTTACTCAAGTTTTATGATTGAACACATTACAAAGATATAAAATTGTTTTTTTTATAATACTAACTTAAATATCAACAATGAATTCCAATAAAGTTAGGTCTGAATTTTTAAATTTCTTTAAAGATAAAATGCATCAAGTAGTTAAATCTGCTCCAATGGTGATTAAAAATGATCCTACTTTGATGTTTACCAACGCTGGAATGAATCAATTTAAAGATTATTTTCTAGGGAACTCTATTAGCGATTTTAATAGGGTAGTAGATACTCAAAAATGTTTAAGAGTTTCAGGAAAGCATAATGATCTAGAAGAAGTGGGTATTGATACTTATCATCATACTATGTTTGAAATGCTAGGTAATTGGAGCTTCGGCGATTACTTCAAAAAAGAAGCTATCCAATGGGCGTGGGAACTTCTTACTGAAGTATATAAAATTGATAAGAGTTCTCTTTATGTAACAATATTTGAAGGATCAAAAAAAGATGATACAAAAATTGACTCAGATTCGTATGATATTTGGAAAGAAATTATTGATAGTGATAAAATAATTCTGGGTAATAAAGAAGATAATTTCTGGGAAATGGGTGATATTGGTCCTTGTGGCCCATGTTCTGAAATCCATGTTGATATCAGATCAATTGATGATAAAAATAAAGTGCCTGGAAAAGAATTAGTCAATAAAGACCATCCTGAGGTTATAGAAATTTGGAATTTAGTTTTTATTGAATTTAATAGAAAGTCTGATGGTTCTCTTGAAAAACTTCCTCTGAAACATGTTGATACTGGAATGGGTTTCGAGAGATTATGTATGGTTTTACAAGGAGTTAAATCAAATTATGATACAGATGTTTTTAAACCATTAATTAGTAAACTCGAAAGAGTAAGTAATAAGTCTTACGGAAAAGATAAAAAAACTGATATTGCTATAAGAGTGATAGTAGATCATTTAAGAGCAGTCTCTTTTTCAATTGCGGATGGTCAATTACCCTCAAATACAGGTGCGGGTTATGTGATTAGAAGAATTCTAAGAAGAGCTATTCGTTATGGTTATACATTTTTGAATCAAAAAAATCCATTTATTTATAAGCTTGTGAGTTCTCTAGCTTCTCAGTTTTCGGATGCTTATCCTGAACTAAAAAGTCAAATAGAAATAATCGAAAATGTGATTAAGGAGGAGGAATTATCTTTCTTAAGAACTCTTGAAAAAGGTATATTAAAATTAAATGAAATAATTTCAAATTTAGATGAAACAATAGTCCCTGGGTCTAGTGCTTTTGAACTATACGATACTTTTGGTTTTCCAAAAGATTTGACAGCTCTTATTTTGAAAGAAAATGGAATGACTTTTAATGAAAAAGAATTTTATTCATTGATGGATGTTCAAAAAATCAGATCAAAATCTAATTCAATTTTATCCAATGAAGATTGGAACATTATTGATGAATCTACTGAAACAGAATTTGTTGGGTATGATGTATTACATTCAGAATCTAAAATTTTAAAATATAGAAAACATAAAAGTAAAAAAGGGGATTTAAGTTTTCAAGTTATTTTTGATAAAACTCCTTTTTATCCTGAGGGTGGTGGACAAGTTGGAGATTCAGGATTGTTAGATTCTAAATTTAAAATCACAAACACTCATAAAGAAAATGATACAATTATACATTTAATGGACTCACTTCCTGACGAATTAGGCAAACGCTATAATTTGTGTGTAAACGAATCAAAAAGATTTTCATGTTCATGTAATCATACAGCAACACATTTACTTCATCAAGCATTAAGATCAATATTAGGTGAACATGTTCAACAGAAAGGATCTATGGTTTCAGAAAGTTATTTAAGATTTGATTTTTCACATTTCTCAAAGTTATCTTCAAAAGATTTAGAACAAGTTCAAGATTTTGTAAATAAAAAAATCATTAATCAAATTTCTCTTGAAGAAAACAGATACGCTTCTTATGAACAATGTGTAGCTTCAGGCGTAATTGCTCTTTTCGGAGAAAAGTATGGAGAAGTTGTCCGTTCTATAAAATTTGGAAAATCACATGAGTTGTGTGGAGGAACTCACGTTAAAAATACAGCTGATTTAAGGGGCTTTGTTATAATTTCTGAATCAGCAATATCTACAGGAATTAGAAGAATTGAAGCAATCAGTGGAACTAATGCAATAAATTATTTATTCAATCAATCAAAAATGCTCAGGGAAGTTGGAAAAATTGTAATGAATGAAAAGGAACCCATTTCTGCATTAAATAAATTAAAAAATCAAAACTTACTGGTAAATAAAAAAATAGAAAAAATAAATAACGAGTTAGTTAAATACTACTTAAAAGATTTAACTCAAAATATTGAATTAGTAAATGAAATAAATTTTTGCTCACTTCAAGTATCCTCTGACATAAAAAATTTAAAAAATTTAGCATTTAAAGCATCAAAAAATATTAACAACATGTTCTTGGTTCTTTACTCAAATTATGAAGGAAATGCACATGTTGTGTGCTATATTTCAAAAGAAATAGTTGATTCTAATAATTTAAATGCAAAAGATGTAATAGAAAAATTAGCAATTCTAATTAACGGCTCAGGTGGTGGACAACCATTTTTTGCTTCCGCATCTGGCAATAATTTTATTGAGCCAAAACATTTGTTTGCTAAAGCAAAAGAATTAGTTAGTATTTGAAGAATTTTCAGGTGGAAAGACTGATAAAATTTTATTTACATATTCATCTAGAAG
Source organism: uncultured Flavobacteriaceae bacterium (assembly GCA_938088195.1). Classification (GTDB taxonomy): domain Bacteria; phylum Bacteroidota; class Bacteroidia; order Flavobacteriales; family Flavobacteriaceae; genus MAG-121220-bin8. The sequence goes on from CALKEO010000017.1 coordinate 6,575, forward strand.
TTCATCTCTGTTCATTTTAGAAGATGATAAAAATCCTACTCCTTTACCCTGCCATATTAATTGTTTTGAATTAGAATCAATGATGTCAATATAAAGTATGCCTTGGGATCTGGTGTGAGCTAATCTGGTATAATTTCTTCCATAGTAAGGATACCAACCCATGGTAAAAGGACTATAAATAGTATTATCAATATAAATATTATCTGAAGATTTAGTAGAAATATTAATTAACAGATCAGGGTCATTCATTATTTTCATTCCTCTTGATGTAAGATTCTTTTCAATTGATCTAAGAATTCTTTTTTTGTCTAAGTCTGAAATTTCAACCTTATCAATACCGTTTTTATAAAAAGCAAACGATTTATAGTTACTAAAATCTGCCTCAGAATCAAAATCAGAGTAAACTTTTATTGAATTACAACTAGTAAAGAATAATCCCGTGATAAAAATAATTAATAAAGATTGGTAAAAGTTTTTCATATTAACTGTTTCGCTAAAAGAAATCAACAACTGTGCCTAATTTGATAATTAAATAAATTTTATTTCTTTTATAAAGTTAAATAATAATATTTATTATGTTTTATTTTAAAGAAATCAAGTCTGAAAATCAAGAAATTAAATTACCCATTTTTAAAAATAATAATATTAGAGTTTTTATCAAAAGAGAGGATTTAATTCATTCAATTATTTCAGGGAATAAGTTTAGAAAATTAAAATATAATGTAGAAAAAGCTTTAAACGAGAAAAAAGATCAAATTATAACTTTTGGCGGGGCTTTCTCAAATCATATTCTAGCGACTGCTTATATTGGAAAACTAACTAATCTTAAAACTATTGGAATAATTCGTGGGGATGAACTGTTAAATAAAAAATTGAATTCAACATTACAAAATTGTAAAAATTTTGGTATGAAATTTCTGTTTATCTCAAGAACAGATTATAAAAAAAGAAATAACGCAGAATATATTAATACTTTAAGAAAAAAGCATACAAATTCTTTTATAATTCCAGAGGGAGGAACTAATTATCTTGGTGTAAAGGGATGTGAGGAAATTTTAGAAAAAGATGATGATTTTTTTGATGTAATTTGTTGTCCTGTGGGTTCTGGTGGCACAGTTGCTGGCTTAATTAATTCAAAAAAAAAATTTCAAAAAATTTTAGGGTTTTCTGCGTTAAAATCTAGTAATATAAATAATGTAATCACTAAATTTGTAAATAATAATGATTGGAAAATTTTTGATGATAATTTTTTCAAAGGGTATTCAAAAATAGACAATAGACTTGTTAATTTTATCAATGATATAAATAAACAAACGGGTATATTACTTGATCCAATATATAATTCTAAAATGTTATATCATATTATAAAAATGATTTCTAACGATCAGTGGATATATGGAAAAAAAATTTTACTAATAAATACAGGGGGTCTTCAGTCAATTAATGAAATCAATTTTAAGTTAAAGAAAAAAGGATGCGAAATTATAAACCATTAATTTTTATTTTTTTATTTTTTTTAAGTTCTTGTGGTGTTAAAAAACTATCCTACAAAGACAATAATCCAAAAAAAATTAAAAATAAATCATCAAAGTCTGTTAATCGTTTTTTTAAATCGATGACAAGCGAGGAACGAACCCATTGGTATGTGAATACGTATTCACAAATTGCCATTAATGAAATGAAAAAATTTGGAATTCCAGCAAGTATAACAATGGCTCAAGGAATCTTAGAGTCTAGTTCTGGAAATGGAGGACTAGCTTTAAAATCGAATAATCACTTTGGTATTAAATGTCATACGGGATGGAAAGGCAAAAAAGTTTATCATGACGACGACGCGAGGGGAGAATGTTTCAGAAAATATAAAAATCCAGAAAAATCATATCGTGATCATTCAATTTTTCTAAAAACAAGAGACAGATACAGTTCTCTTTTCAAACTTCGAAGAAACAATTATGTCGGGTGGTCAATCGGTTTAAAAAAAGCTGGTTATGCTACGGATCCAGCTTATGCTGATAAATTAATTTCCTTAATTGAGCGGTATGAACTTTGGAAATTGGATGGTTCTAAAAAACCATTAAATTTTAGAAAAGAAAAAAAAAATATAAAAAAAAATAACTCTATTTCTAAAATTAAAGAATCTAAAAATTTAGAAGATGTTTATATCGTTAAAAAAGGTGATACACTATATTCAATTTCTAAAAAGTTAGGAATTAGCGTAAAAAATTTAGTGAATATTAATAATATATCTGGAAATAGTCTAAATATAGGTCAGGTTTTAAAATTAAAATAAATGCTGTACAAAAGAAGTAGTGAACTATTCAAGCAGGCAAAAGAAGTAATTCCAGGCGGAGTTAACTCACCTGTTAGAGCTTTCAAATCTGTTGGTGGATCTCCAATCTTTGCTTCAAAAGCAAAAGGTGCTTACGTTTATGATGAGGATGGTAATCGATTTATAGATTATATATCTTCATGGGGACCAATGATTTTAGGCCATGCCCACCCAAATGTTATTAACGCTATTTCTGAAACAGCAAAAAAGGGTACCTCATTTGGTATGCCAACTTCACTGGAAACAGATTTAGCCAAGTTATCTCTTTCTATGGTACCAGCTATGGAAAAAATTAGATTTGTTAATTCAGGAACTGAGGCTTGTATGAGTGCAGTTAGATTAGCACGTGGATATACTAAAAAAGATAAAATAATTAAATTTTCTGGCTGTTATCATGGTCATTCAGATTCTTTTTTAATTGAAGCAGGTAGTGGAGTAGTAACTTTTGGAACACCAAATAGCCCTGGTGTTACAAATGGTACTGCGAAAGATACACTAATCGCTTCGTATAATGATTTAGATTCTGTGAAAGCTCTTTTTGAAAATAATGTTAATCAAATTGCTGCAATAATAATTGAGCCAATTGCTGGAAATATGGGTTGTGTGATTCCAAAGGATGGATTTGTTCAAGGACTGAGAAATTTATGTAATGAAAATAATTCTCTTTTAATTTTTGATGAGGTTATGACTGGGTATAGACTTGCGAAGGGTGGAGCTCAGGAGTTGCTAGGAGTTGAGGCAGATATTGTTACTTACGGAAAAGTAATTGGTGGTGGTTTACCTGTTGGAGCATTTTCTTCAAAAAATATAATAATGAAAGAATTATCACCCACTGGATCTATATATCAAGCTGGAACTTTAAGTGGAAATCCTTTAGCAATGTCTGCAGGGTTAGCTACATTAACAGAATTAAATAATAATAATATTTATCAAAGTTTAGATGATAAAACTGCTTATTTAGAAAAAGGAATGTATGAGATTTTAGGAAAAACAAATTTAGATTTTAAAATAAATCGCTTAGGATCAATGATTTCTTTACATTTCTGTTCTGATGATGTGATAGATTTTAAATCAGCTCAAAAAGGAAATAATGAAATTTTTAAAAAATATTTTCACGGTATGTTAAAAGAAGGTATTTACCTACCTCCTAGCGCTTTTGAGAGCTATTTTTTAAACGATGCTTTGTCCTACAATGATATAGACTTTACCCTTGATTCTTTAAAAAAAGTTACTAAATTTCTTTAGATTGGTTTTCCAATCAAAATTCTATTAATTTTCGCTTCAACTGACATAAGATGGATTTTACTCATTTCATCAGAGTTTTTCTTTAATGACTTTTTAATTTCTTTTTTTAGTTCTAATAATTGACCAACAGAGACAGTTCTTATATCTGATTGACTAACTTTTACAGTTGTCACATAACTTCTAGCCCAAGATGGGGTAGAGCCCTGTTCTTCATTCATTATATAATTAATCCTATCTATGTAAGCAAGTTGTAAATTTCTTCTGTAAACATCGATGGGTTTATTTGTATAAAGCTCTTCCCAAATTCCTTTTTTCAAATCAGACATCATTTCACTTAATGTATAAGCTTTAGCACCATTTATTGCCTCATTTTCAATTAACCTAGCCATTTTACCAAAATCTAATATGCTGTTTAATGTTCTAGATTGAGTTGCTCTAATTCTGTTCACATTTCCAGCAAATTCAATTTTATTTAAAATATTTTTATCAATCATCCAAGTTGGAGTTTTAAAAAGTTGAGTTTGAAGAAAGTTCATGCATTTTATTTGATGAGATTTTTTGACATGGGTGTAAACTGGACCTTCTTGATCATAAGTTTTGTAATATTGATATACTCCTCCAATATTTGAACTTACGTGTCCCATATAACGATTAAATTGTGAAAGCACTTGACCGTACATTGTTTGAAGATCTGAATAATCTTTTCCATCCTCCGAAGTCCATTTGTTAAGATTAGGAATAATTCTTTTTAAATTTAATATTCCATATTCACTAGCTTTAACAGCATCATCTCCCAAATCTTCAGTTTGTGAACTAGGATCAATACCGGCACTACCAAATCTATGCATCAAACTGTTTTCATTATCTCTAATCCATTTATCTAGTGTTTTCTTTTCATCTTTTGCTGTTTTGGCATCTAGAATTGGTCTGTAACCCCATTTAACAGCATGTTTATCATAAACTCCAATATCTGGCATTAGAGAAACTCCTTTATCCTCAGGTTGAGCTATATAATTAAATCTTGCATAGTCCATAATGGATGGAGCTGTACCATATTTTTTTGTAAAAGATGCAGATCTTAGTGAATCCACTGGATAAGCACTACTACTTCCCATGTTATGAGGCAAGCCTATTGTATGACCAACTTCATGAGCTGATACAAATCTTATCAATCTACCCATAACTTCATCATCAAAAGCAATTCCTCTAGCTTTTTCATTTATAGCAGCAGTTTGAACAAAAAACCAATTTCTAAGTAATGTCATTACATTGTGATACCAATTAATATCGGATTCTAAAATTTCTCCAGATCTAGGGTCACTGACATGAGGACCATTAGCGTTTGGTATTGGAGAGGCTAAATACCTAACAACAGAGTACCTCACATCCTCAGGACTCCACTCGGGATCTTCTTCTTTAGTTGGAGGGTCCTTAGCAATAATCGCATTTTTGAATCCAGCTTCTTCAAATGCTACTTGCCAATCTTCAATACCTTGTTTCAAATATTTTCTCCACTTAACAGGAGTAGCTCTGTCAATGTAATAAACTATTTGTTTTTTCGGAATTACCAACTCTCCTTTTTTAAATTTTTCGATATCTTCTTTTTTTACTTCAAGTCTCCATCTGTCAAGATATTTTAGTGATTTACTTTCCTGAACATCTAACCCATAATCAACCTGACTTCTTGCGAACCATCCAACTCTTTGATCAAAATATCTTCTTTTCATAGGGGTTTTTGGAAGTAAAATCATAGAATTATTCATTTCTAAAGAAACTGCACCAACACTTGAATTTGAAGGAGGATCTGAAGATCTGTAAGTTTTTACATGTCTAACTTCAATGTTAATAGGGTAACTTTTAATTGACTCAATAAAAGATCTTTTTGAGTCTAAGCTTGAAATTTTATATGATTTTCTTCTTGATTGTGGAAATCCTAAAGGTTTAACATCATCAGTAAATAGTTTAGTTACATCTATAACTGATGAATTTTTTCCATAAGATAATGTTTTAAAACTGTGTAAGATTGGTTCGAAGTTAGAATTAACAACCGCTTCACTAACTGGAAGGGAATCATTAGCAACTACATTATGAGATACAACCCTTAACAAAATTTTACTATCTTTTTTTTGCCATCTAAGAACTTGGGTGTTTTGTTTTCCGCCTCCAAAACCAATTCCAGCGGCGGTTTTAGCTATTCTTGTAACCATCAACATTTCTCTTCCAATTAAAGAGTCATTAATTTCAAAGTAATACTTATCTTTTATTTTGTGGACATCAAACAAACCTTTGTCACTTACAGCATCTTTAGTAATTAAACTTGAATATTTTTTTAGACCCTGATCTTTTCCATCATTATTTGCCTCTTTGATGGCCTCAATTAAATCATCTTTAGACTGTGAATAAACGTTATTGTTAAAAAATGAGATACTTAAAAAAAATATCAATAATAAATTCTGATAGTTATTTTTCATAATTATAGGTTATTTGTTTTTGAACCATTTTTCAACTTCTCCGATTTGAAGAGCGTTAAGGTCTAATTTATTTTTTTTTCTAAATCCGTTCATTTTTTGATGAACTTGAGTTGCTTTATTTAAAAGTAAATTATCTTTACTTGAATATATCTCCATTACATATTTTACCCATTTTTCGTCAATACCAATTTCTAAAAAATCTTCTACTTTTGGTTTTGGTTTGGAGAGCTCAGGTTTCATTTGTGGAAAAAATATAACCTCTTGAATAGATTTATTATTGGTAAATAACATTACCAAACGGTCAATGCCAATTCCGATTCCAGACGTAGGTGGCATTCCATATTCAAGAGCTCTAACAAAATCATTATCAATAAACATTGCCTCGTCATCTCCTTTTTCAGAAAGTTTTAGTTGGTCCTCAAATCTAGATAATTGATCTATTGGGTCATTTAGTTCTGAATAAGCATTAGCTAATTCTTTTCCATTTACAAAAAGTTCAAACCTTTCAGTCAGTCTTGGATTATCACGATGTTCTTTTGTCAAAGGACTCATTTCCTTTGGATAATCTGTAATAAAAGTTGGCTGTATGTAATGGTGTTCACATTTTTCACCAAATATTTCATCAATTAATTTTCCTAGACCCATAGTACTATCAACATCAATACCTAATTTTTTTGCTGTTTCATACATTTCTTTTTCACTAAATTCAGAAACATCAACACCAGTATGTTCCTTTATGGAATCCAAAATACTTACCCTTTTGAAAGGAGCTTTAAAATCGATTGAATTGTCTTCAAGTTTAACAAGAGTTGAACTTGTTAAATCAATTGCTATTTTTTCAAGTAAATTTTCAGTTGTTTCCATCATCCAGAAATAATCTTTATAAGCCACATAAAGTTCCACCATAGTAAATTCCGGATTGTGTGTTCTATCCATTCCTTCATTTCTAAAAGCTTTTGCAAATTCATAAACCCCATCAAATCCTCCTACAATTAATCTCTTTAAATATAATTCGTTTGCTATTCTCAAATACAATGGAATATTTAAAGCATTGTGGTGAGTAGTAAATGGCCGAGCAGAAGCACCTCCAGGAATAGACTGAAGTATTGGCGTTTCAACCTCTAAATAGTCTTTGTCATTAAAAAAAGATCTAATAATATTTATAATTTTTGTTCTCTTTTTAAATGTTTCTTTAATTTCTGAATTAACGATTAAGTCAACATATCGTTGTCTGTACCTAAGTTCAGGGTCTGTAAACTCATCATAAATATTACCTTCATTATCAGTTTTTGGTAATGGAAGCGGTTTTAAAGACTTGCTTAAAACTGTGAAATTTTTAACCATGATAGTTTTTTCACCAACTTGAGTGGTAAATAAATTCCCATTAATACCAATTATATCTCCAATATCTAATAGTTTTTTATAAACTTCATTATACATTGATTTATCCTCATCTGGACAAATCTCATCTCTGTTAAAATATATTTGAATTTTACCAAAGCTATCTTGAATTTCTGCAAAACTGGCCTTTCCTTGTATTCTTCTAGACATTAATCTTCCTGCAATGCTTACTGAGTGATTTTCTTTGAATTCTGAAATTATTTTTTTTGTATTTGTAGTTATTGAAAATAGAGCCGCAGGGTAAGGGTCAATTCCATATTCACGAAGTTTTGTTAATTTTTCTCTTCTTATTATTTCTTGCTCAGAAAGCATATATGAATTTTTTCCAAATATAATAATTAGAAAAGAAGGAACAACAAAGAAATTTTTATTTCATTTAGATATATTTGTTTAAATAAAAAATAATTTGAGTTTTTGGAGAGTCTTATTATCTATTCTTTTTCCTCCCTTTTCAGTTCTTGATAAAGGTTGTGGTTCCATTCTAATTGTTTTGATTTTAACATTATGTGGGTGGATTCCTGGTGTTATTGCAGCACTTGTAATTTTAAATAATCCAAATAATTAATTTAAATGAATAAAACTGTAGAAATTCATGATATTGGTTTAGTTGATTACGAAGAGGCTTTAAATTTTCAATTAAAATTATTCAATGAAATTATCGATACTAAAATCAGTAATAGAAAAAACAGAACAAATATTAAAACTAAAAATCATTTAGTTTTTGTTGAACACAACAGTGTATATACTTTAGGTAAGAGCGGAAAAATTTCAAATTTATTGTTAGATGAAAATGATTTAAAAAAAAATGATATTAAATTTTACAACACTAATAGAGGGGGTGATATCACCTATCATGGACCAGGTCAAATAGTTTGCTATCCAATTTTAGATTTAGACAACTTCTTCACTGATGTGCATAAATATCTTAGATTTTTAGAAGAAACAATAATTTTGACTCTTAGGGACTATGGAATTAATGGAGAAAGAAGTGATAACGAAACAGGCGTATGGCTTGATGTAAATACAAGAAATCCTAGAAAAATTTGTGCTCTTGGAGTTAAAGCAAGTCGTTGGGTAACAATGCATGGACTAGCGCTAAATGTAAATAATGACTTAAGTTATTTTAACGATATAGTTCCATGTGGAATTAAAGATAAGTCAGTGACATCAATTTCAGTTGAGTGTAAGAAAAATATTGAAGAAAATTTTTTAAAAGAAAAAATTATAAAAAATTTTTTAAAACTTTTTTCAGCAACTAAAAAAGTTTAGTCAAGTGAGTAAACAAGAATTTCTTTTTCGTCTCCTTTAACTGCAATTAATTTCTCATTTTTTTTATTTTTAGTAATGTCAGCCTGACCTGAACCAAAAATTGGAAAATTAGATTTAATTGAACCATCGATGTCAAATAAATACAATTTATTTTCATCATTATTTGTAATCTGTATTAGATCATTTAAAAATATTTTAGGCTTTGAATAATTTCCATATGTCATTTCTATATCATTATTATTGATATTGATTGAATTTCCCGAAAAGTGTGTTAGGTTTTTATTGTTGGCATAAATTAAATATTTTGACTCCAATGGAAGAGTTGTTTTAGAAATTTCCCCATTAAAATCAATTTTAATTAAAGTATTATCATTACTAATGGTAGTCAAAGAATTTTTGTGGAGAAAAATTTCATTTTTAGAAATGTTAAGGTTATTAGAAATATTAATTCTAGAATTCCCTCTTCTGTCAGTTATGTATAATTTTTTTTCAGTGTTAATAATTAAATAATCCTTAGATCCAATTCTGAAGTGTTTTGGGGGATAAGTAATGTTGTATTTTATATTGTTTTTATTAAAACCCTTAACAATTTTCATTTTCGAGTCTAACATTTTAATTTGATTTTTATAACAAATTAAAAAACGATAATTTTTATTTTTATCATAATCAAACACAGAAAGACCAAGGACTTTTTCGTTTTTTTTATGATCAATTTTGTGTACTTCTTTTCCATTTTTGTCCAAAACTAAAAAACTCAATTCAGTATTAAACGCATATTGTAATCTTCCATTCTTATATAAATCCACTTGAGTGATGTCTCCAATAATCTTGCTTTTAAGTTTCTTTTCCCATATAATTTCTCCAACTTCTGAGATTAAATACAAAATATTTTTGTCATCTTGAACCATCAATTCCTTCTTTTTGGTTACGTAATTTATTAACCATTTTGGTTCTGTATAAATACTGTTATTTAATTTAGTATTGAAAATTATTTTGGGACCTATTGTATTAATTTCTTTTTCTAATTTACTAATAGTGTGTGTTTTATAAATAAATTTCTCTTCAATAGATAAATGATTAATCCAAAATTTAAAATCATCTTGAACTAACTTATTTTTTTTAAATAATAATGAATCAAATTTTTCAATATTGTAGACTTTTAACAAGTTTCCATTTTCTGGAATGTTGTAGTAACTATTTAAAAAATTTATTGATTTTTCTAAAGTCGTATTGTTGATGTAATTTAATATTATATTTTCTATGGAATTTTTATCATTTGATAACAATAAAATATTTTCAATCATTGTTCCAAAGGATATATTTTTGGGAAAAAAATCGAGTATTATATTTTTGGTATTTAATATTTTTCCAGAAAATTCAAAAATTTCTTTTCCTCTATATTTATATTTAGATATTAAATTATTATTAATTTTTTCATTAATTAATTCTTTGTTTTTGAAGCTAAATGAAGCAATAGAGTCATTTTCTAAAACTATCGATCCAATCTCATCTATCTCATACAAAATAGTATCATTGATAATTCTTTTTAGTTCCTTTATTGAAACCTGATTTTCAATATTTGATATGTATTCATAATGATTATATGCTGTTCTATCAAAACTTTTAAAATTAATTGGAATGATTTTATTAATTTTTGATTTGCTTGATTCAACATTTTTTAAAACATTTATTTTTTTAAATATAGAATCATTAATAATTCCCACTCCATTTAAAGTAAGACTTTTATTGTTTATCTCAACGTCAAATTGCATCCAATCAGTAAAGTTTGAAATATTAAAAATTTCATTCATTTTGGAGTCATTTAAATAATCAGACATTTTTTCAGAAACAAATAATGTAATATTTGTGTTTGATATATTGTATAATTTTTCTAGATGTCCAGTTTTATCTGTCCTTAGATGATTAGAATTTCTTAAAGCATCTTCTAATAATAATTTACTTTTAGATTCGATATAGATGTTGCCTTTAATTGAACTAAAATATTCGCCATTATTTTTAAAAAATTTCTTAATAACATAACCACTGTACTCAGTTGAATCGTTTATTTTTTTAATAGGTACAACATTTTTTTTGTTTGTAAAAATAATGCTTTGTAGATTTTTTTTTCCAACGTTGTGATAGCTAATTAATATAGGTTTGCTTAAAAATCTATTTGTAATGGAATCAATACTCTTGTAGTTAATTATTGAGTTTAATGTCTTGTTAAAATTTTCTGTCTTTAAATTTTTCGAAGACTTATATTTAACCAATAGTATTGGATTTCTTGGAACCAGATCAACAAGAGATATTTCATTAGTATACTTTTTATCACAATTTGTGAAAGAAAAAACTAAAATAAATAGTAATATTTTTTTCATTTTAATTATTAGTAAATGTAAGGAACAAATAAAATATTATCTAATTCAATTTAAATGTCTTTCTATGGTATTTGGTTATCCCCTTTTCTAAAATTATTTTTTTATGTTTTTTGGTTGGATAACCTTTGTTAACGTCCCAATGGTAATGGGGATATTCTTTTGAAAGGTCAATCATGTAATGGTCTCTACTTGTTTTGGCAAGAATGGAGGCTGCGGCAATACTCATATATTTAGAATCACCTTTAACAATACATCTATAGGGTATTTTGTTTTTAGATTTAAATTTATTGCCGTCAACAATTATAAATTCTGGTTTAGTTTTTAATTTTTCTATAGCTAAGTTCATAGCCAAAATTGATGCGTTTAAAATATTTATTTTTTCAATAATTTCAACTGATACATTAGCAATTGCATAATCTACAGCATTTTCAATAATAATTTTTCTAAGTAAGATTCTATTTTTTAAAGAGAGTTTTTTTGAATCATTTAAAAGTTTGTTTTCGAATGTTGGAGGTAGAATTACTGCAGCAGCAGTAACAGGACCAGCTAAACACCCTCTTCCAGCTTCATCTGTTCCGCATTCAATATACTTTGAATAGTATTTTTTAAGCATACATTAACTTAAAAATAGATAATTATTAAAATTTAAATAAAATGAAATATATAACTTTACTCAAAGTAAATTAATGAAAAATTATTTTTTTATAATTATAATGACGATTAGTTCATTATCATTTTTATATGGACAAAAAGATAATATTGAGCTAAAATCAAATCTTGATCAAGTACAAGAGTCTAAAAATTCTATTCAATCATTAAAATCCATTTTAAAAGTAAATAATGACTCCCTCGAAAGATCTAAATTACCAGAAATTCAAAAGTACCTGAAAATTAGTATTTTCAATGACTCTACTTACTTAGACACAACATTATCAATAAAAAAACACTATAAATTCAATTTTTTAAGAAAAGATGATTTTGAATTATTAAAATTTTCAAATATTGGTCAGACATACAATAAATTAACACATGACTTGAATGACTTATCTTTCTTGCCAGAATTTAGTTTCTATGCAAATAAACATGCTTATCTCAGTTCAAGTGATGTTTCCTATTTTCATGTACCAACTCCGTTAACTGAGTTGTTTTTCAAGACAGTAATGAGACAAGGACAATATACAGATGCTTTTTTTACATCTAATATTTCAAAAAGATTTAACTTTTCAATAGCTTTTAAGGGTTTAAGATCATTAGGTAATTATCAAAATATTCTTTCAGGTCTTAAACAATTTAGGTTTACAACTAACTACAGTTCAGAAAATAATCGTTATAATTTGAGATCACATATTATTAGTCAAAGCTTTGAAAAACAAGAAAATGGCGGATTAACTGAAGAATCGATTGAAAATTTTGAATTAGAAGATCCCTTGTTTAATGAAAGGTCAAAATTATCAGTCAAGTTTGAAAATGCAACTAATTTATTCTCAAGTAAAAGATACTTTATCGATCAAGATTTTATCATAAACAAAAACGTCACTAGTTCAAAAAAAAATACTGTATCAATTGGTCATAGATTTCAATATGAAACTTTAAAAAATACTTATTCCCAAGATAGCCCAACCAACTTTTACGGAACTATAAATTCAGCTTTAAGTAGAATTGACGATAAAGCTGAAATTAAAACTACTTTAAATGAATTGTATTCCTACTTAAACTCCAATTTTTTTGGTAAAATCAAGGTTATTTATACAAACTATAATTACAATTATAAATCAAATTCTTTAAGTGCTGATTTTAAAAGTTTAAGTCAAAACGAAAGCGCATTGACTTTTAAATTCAATAAATCTTTTTTTAATCATGATTTAAATGCAACTATAACCAAAAATTTATTTGGAGATAGATTGGGTAATTTAATAGATCTCTCTGTCAGTTCATCAAACAAAAATAAAATCAATTATTCATTAGGTATAAACATTTTAAACAAACATCCAGGGTTTTATTATGAATTATACAGCAGTGGGTATTTAGATGTTAATTGGAATAATGAGATTCAAAGGACTCAATACAGTAATATATTTTTTGATTTTAAATCTCAAAACTTTGGAAATATAAGGTTAGATTTCAGAACAATAGATAACTTTACATATTTCTATCTTTCCGGGGATGACGATATTTCTATGACCCCACAAGTAGCTCAAAATAAATCGACTATGGATTATTTACGAATTAAATGGAATAAAGAATTCAAGTTTGGAAAGTTTGCATTGAATAATACTATTTTGTATCAAACTGTAGATCAAGACGAAGATATTTTAAATTTACCTAATTTCATCTCTAGAAATACAATATATTATTCAAATACTGTATTAAAAGGAGCTTTATTCTTTCAGTCAGGATTTACTTTTAAATATTTTTCTAAATATTATGCAGATGAATACAATCCTTTGATTAGTTCTTTTCATGTTCAATCAAAAAAACAAATTGGAGGATTTCCAATAATAGATTTTTTTATAAATGCAAAAATTCAACAAACAAGGTTATTTTTAAAAGCAGAACATTTTAATTCTACTTTTTCGGGAAATAATTTTTACTCATCACCAGGTTATCCTTACAGAGATTTTACAATACGATTTGGATTGGTTTGGAATTTTTTTAATTGAGTTAAGCTATCTTACATTTGGTAAATCTCCCTTTTCTTTAGTTTCTAAATTGGAATATCCAGTCAAAAACTTATCAACTTGAACAGCGGCCTCTCTACCTTCAGAAATTGCCCAAACAATTAAGGATTGGCCTCGTCTCATGTCACCTGCAGAAAAAATATTAGGGATATTAGATTGGTAATTTTTTGTAGTAATTTGACCTCTATCATCTGTTAAAACCTTCAATTGGCCAACTAAGCTTTTTTCATGCCCAGTAAAACCTAATGCCAATAAGACTAAATCACAGGGCCATAATTTTTCACTCCCTTCAATTTCTTTTAATTGAGGTCTTTCCCCTTCTTTTTTTATCCACTCAACTTCAATAGTTTTTAAGCCAGTTACATTACCATCTTTGTCACCAACAAATTCTTTCGTTAAAATACTCCACTCCCTGTGAATACCTTCATCGTGAGAGCTAGTTGTCTTAAGTTTAAAAGGCCAGAAGGGCCAAGGATTTTCTTCAGATCTTGATTTTGATGGCTTTGGCATTATTTCAAAATTTGTAACAGATTTTGCTCCTTGTCTATTGGAAGTTCCTATACAATCGGACCCGGTATCTCCTCCACCAATAACAATTACATTTTTTCCTTTGGCATTAAGAATACTAGATGTTTTTTTTAACTTATCAACTACTTGATTTTGCAGTTTTAAAAAATCCATTGCTTGTTTTATTCCATTTAAATCAGATCCTTTTATGGGAAGGGATCTTTTTATTGTTGCACCAGTACACAATACAATGGCATCAAATTTTTTTAATTCTTTGATTGAATAATTTTCACCAACATCAATATTTGTTTTAAACTTAATACCTTCCTTTTTAAGTATATTAATTCTTCTATCAATAACATGTTTTTCCATCTTAAAGTCTGGAATACCATACCTTAAAAGACCACCAATTTTTTTATCTCTTTCAAAAACCTCTACATTATGACCTGCTTTATTTAATTGCTGAGCAGCAGCTAGACCTGCTGGCCCTGAACCTATAACAGCAATTTTTTTGTTACTTCTTTTTTTAGGTATATTAGGTTTAATCCATCCTTCCTTAAATCCTCTCTCAACTATGTATTTCTCAATCATTTCAATAGAAACTGGAGGATTGATTATACCTAGCACACAAGCAGCTTCACAAGGTGCTGGACATAATCTACCAGTAAATTCAGGAAAGTTGTTAGTTGAGTGTAAAATTGATAAAGCCTTTTCCCATTCATTATGATAAACAGCGTCGTTAAAATCTGGAATTAAGTTTCCGAGTGGACATCCGCTGTGACAAAAAGGAACTCCACAGTCCATACATCTACCGCTTTGTTTTTTCAGTTTATCTTCAGAGGGTTTTATTGTAAACTCTTTATAGTTTTTAATTCTTTTTCTTACAGGAATTAGTCCCTCCTCTGATCTCTCAAACTCAACAAATCCTTTAAGCTTTCCCATATTATTTTATTATTTCAGAAATTTTATCTTTTGCCATTTTTTCTAGAGCTAATTTATATTCAGTTGGCATAATTTTTACAAATTTTAAAGATTCTTTTTTCCAATTTGTTAAAAGTTTTTCTGCTAGTTTACTAGAGGTGTAACTAAAATGATTCTCGGTAAGTTTTTTAATTAAATCCAAATCTTGCTTATTTGGATTTTCAAACTCAATCATTTCTAAATTAAAGTTTCTTTTGTCGAATTCTTTAGATTTATAAATATAAGCAGTTCCTCCACTCATTCCAGCAGCAAAGTTTCTACCAATATTACCAAGGATTAGGGCAGTACCACCTGTCATATATTCACATCCATGGTCTCCAACTCCTTCAACTACAGCAGTAGCACCTGAATTTCTTACGCAAAATCTTTCTCCAGCTATACCATTAATATAAGCTTCACCTGACGTAGCTCCGTAAAGAGCCACATTTCCAGTAATTATATTTTTGTGTGAAATAAAACTTGATTCTTCAGGAATTTTAACAATAATTTTAGCACCTGAGAGACCTTTACCAAAGTAGTCGTTTGTATTTCCGCTAATTATCATAGTTAGTCCTCTTGTACTAAATGCTCCAAAACTCTGTCCTGCAGCACCTTTAAAATTAAGTTTCAAAGTATCTTCAGGAAGCCCCTTTTCACCATATAATTTTGATATTTCATTACTCAAAATTGCACCAACAGTTCTATCAGTATTTTTGATTTGGTAAGACAAACTCATTTTAACTCTTTTTTCAATAGCTAATTTTGCTTCAGAAAGTATTTTAAAATCTATAACTTTTTTTAAATTATGATTTTGCTTAGAATTATTTTTAATAGATGTGCTTTCTGGAACATCGGGCTTAAAAAGAATCTTTGAAAGATTAATCCCTTTAGTTTTATAATTTTTTATAGCATCTTCCATATTCATTTTTTGACTTTGACCAACCATTTCGTCAACAGTCCTAAAACCAAGCTTAGCCATTATTTCTCTTAATTCTTCCGCAACATAGTACATAAAGTTAATTACATGTTCTGGCTTTCCTTTGAAATTTTTTCTTAGTTCAGGGTCTTGTGTAGCAATCCCAACAGGACATGTGTTTAAATGGCAAGCTCTCATCATTATACATCCAGAAGCTACTAACGGGGCCGTTGAAAAACCAAATTCTTCAGCTCCTAATAAACATGCAACTGCTACATCCTTTCCAGTTTTTAATTGTCCGTCGCATTCTAAAACAATTCTTCCTCTTAGACCATTCATTACTAGGGTTTGTTGAGCTTCAGCAATTCCAAGTTCCCAAGGCAATCCAGCATGTTTTAGTGAGGTTAGTGGAGATGCTCCAGTTCCACCATCAAAACCTGAAATTAAAATTACATCGGCTTTTGCTTTGGCAACTCCAGCAGCGATGGTACCTACACCTACTTCAGAAACTAATTTTACGTTTATTCGTGCTTCTCTGTTTGCATTTTTCAAGTCGTATATTAGTTGAGATAAATCTTCAATCGAGTAAATATCGTGATGTGGTGGAGGAGAAATTAATCCAACATATGGTGTTGAATTTCTAACTTTAGCAATCATTGGATTAACTTTAGGACCAGGTAATTGTCCTCCCTCACCAGGTTTTGCACCTTGTGCCATTTTAATTTGAATTTCTTTAGCATTTGTTAAATAATTTGAACTTACTCCAAATCTTCCAGATGCTACCTGTTTAATTGCGCTATTTTTCGAAACTCCGTTAGACATTTTTTTAAAGCGTAAAGGGTCTTCTCCACCCTCACCTGAATTGCTCTTTCCTCCAATTCTGTTCATCGCTACTGCTAAATTTTCGTGAGCTTCTTTGCTGATAGATCCGTAAGACATAGCCCCCGTTTTGAATCTTTTAACTATTTCTGTCCAGGGTTCTACTTCTTCAATTGGAATCGGGTCATGATTAACAAATTTAAACATACCTCTTAAGGTCATTAATTGTTTGTTCTGTTTGTTTATTAAGTCAGAGTAAATTTTATATGTTTCATAACTATCTTCCCTAACAGACTGTTGTAGTTTAGAAATAGTTGAGGGATTTAGCATGTGAGCTTCACCATTTCTTCTCCACCTATAACTTCCTCCAATTTCAAGACTCATAAAAGAATTTTCTTTTGAAAATGCGTTAAGATGACGTTTAGAATGTTCTTTTTCAAGACTGTAAAGACCAATTCCTTCAATTCTTGTAGGGGTGTTTGAAAAATATTTTTCAGTAAAACTTTCTCTTAAACCCAATGCTTCAAATATTTGGGATCCTCTGTAGGAGTGAAGTGTAGAAATCCCTATTTTATTCATTACTTTAAGAATACCTTTAGCAATTGCTTTATTGAAATTTTCAATTGAAGTTTTCAAGCTTTGTTTTCGAAAAAAGTTTTTCTCATAGTGAAATTTGATAACTTCATTAACTAAATATGGATTTATCGCACTCGCCCCAAAACCAAATAGCATTGAAAAGTGGTGAGGTTCTCTAGGTTCCGATGATTCAATAACAATACCAAATTTTGATCTCTTTTTGAGTTTCATAAGACAATGATGAATATTTGAACAGGCCAATAAAATTGGAACTGAACCTAATTCTTTAGATACTCCTCTATCACTAATTATAATTATATTACAACCTTCATCAACTTTTTTACTAACCTCAATGACCATTTTATCTAAAGCTTCCTCAATACCATTGTGACCTCGTTGTAGATTGTAAAGAGCACTGATAGTTGCACTTTTAAAGTTGTTGTTTTTAATAAATTTAATTTTATCTAAATCTTCATTTGAAATTATAGGATTATTAATTTTTAATTTTTTTGAGTGGTCTGAAACAATATCATATAAATTAAAATCACTACCTAATCCTAAACTTGTGTCAGTAACAATTTCTTCTCTTATCCCATCAAGTGGAGGGTTGGTTACTTGTGCAAATAATTGTTTAAAATAATTAAAAAGTAGTTGGGGTTTTTCAGATAAAACAGCCAAAGGGGTATCAGTACCCATCGACCCAATAGCTTCTTTGCCAGAAACACACATTGGAAGAATTATTGTTTTTAAATCTTCCTCTGTGTAGCCAAAAATCCTGAGCCTTGTTTCTAAATCAAGTTTTTCTAAAGGAGTTTTATTACCTGTATAAGGCACATTCTTTAAAGGAAGAATATTCTGATTTAGCCACTTTCTGTATGGATATTTTGAAACTATTTTATTTTTAATTTCTTCATCTTCTATTATTCTTCCCTCATTCATGTCAACCAAAAACATTTTACCTGGTTCTAATCTTCCATGTTTTTCAACATTACTTGGTGCAATATCAACAACACCTGTTTCAGATGACATGACAACATAACCATCTTTGGTCACCGTATATCGCGAAGGCCTAAGTCCGTTTCTGTCTAATAATGCACCAATATATTTACCATCGGTAAAAGGAACAGATGCAGGACCATCCCAAGGTTCCATTATACAAGAATTAAATTCATAAAATGCCCTTTTTTCATCGGACATTGATTTATGTTTCTCCCAAGCTTCAGGAACCATCATCATCATAACTTCTGGAAGAGATCTTCCTGTTGTAAGAAGTAATTCAACTACCATATCCATTTGTGCAGAATCTGATTTACCGTCAAGAATTATTGGGAATACTTTCTTAAGATCTTCACCAATAAAATCTGATTTCATTAATTCTTCTCTTGCTATCATCCTAGATACATTACCTCTTCTAGTATTGATTTCGCCATTGTGGCACATATAACGAAAAGGTTGGGCTAAATCCCATGTAGGAAATGTATTTGTTGAAAATCTTTGATGAACTAAAGCTAGTTTTGTTACCAATTTTGGGTTTGAAAGATCTAAATAAAAACGGTCTATGTCTTCTGGAATTAATAATCCCTTATAAATAAGAGTTCGGTTGTGTAAGCTAGAAAAATAAAAATATTGTTTTTGAGAAAGGGTGGAAGAATAAATTTTGTTTTCAGCAATTTTTCTAGAAACAAATAATTTGGTTATAAATTCGCTGTCGGTATATTCATTATTGTTTTTTCCAATAAAAACTTGCTTTATCATTGGTTGGGTTTGTGCAGCAATATTCCCGGCAATTTTGGAGTTAATAGGCACCTCTCTCCAGCCTAAAACTGACAACCCTTGTTGAGATATCTCATTTTCAAAAATTTTAATACAATGATTAGCCTGATTTATTTTTTGAGGGAGGAAAACCATTCCAACTGCATATTCTTGTGGATCAGGCAACTCAAAAGAACATTCATTTCTAAAAAAATCATCAGGAATTTCAATTAGAATACCGGCTCCATCTCCAGTTTTACCATCGGAACTAACTGCTCCTCTGTGTTCCAGACACGTAAGTATATTTAATGCTTTATAAATAATATCATTTGTCTTTTCCCCTTTTAAGCTGCATATAAATCCAGCCCCACAATTATCGTGTTCAAATTCGGGTGAGTATAAGCCTTGTTTGTTTGGTAGCATATAAATTAATTGGAACTCGCAAATTTAAATAATTTATTACCTTAATAAAAACCGTTTAATCTTAAATCCATAATTTATGTTAAGTTGATAATTTTAACTCTTTTTTTTAAGCAATTCTCATATTTGGACATAAATTTTGTTTATTTTTTAATAATTCAGCAATGGTTAATTTTGATTTTTTTAATATGTTTACACATTAAATTTTATTATGGAAATTATTATTATTTCAGTTTTTGTATTAGGGTATTTTCTAATTACAATTGAACATTCAATCAAAATTGATAAATTAATTCCCGCACTGGCTATGATGGGTATTATGTGGGCTATTATTGCATTGAACCACATGGAAGTTTTCGATATAAACACGGTTACAAGGGAGTTGGAACCTACTTACATTAAAAAAATACTTCTTCACCATTTAGGTTTAACGGCCGAAATATTAATTTTCTTGCTCGGTGCAATGACCATTGTAGAGATAATTGATTTTTTCAGAGGATTTTTAGGAATTAAAAGATTAGTTAAAACTAGAAGTAAAACTAAAATCTTATGGATTTTTGGAATTTTAGCATTTGTTCTGTCAGCGATAATAGACAATTTAACTGCAACTATTGTACTTATTACTCTTCTACAAAAGATAGTTAAAGAAAGAAACCTAAAATTATGGTACTCAGGTTTGATTATCATTGCAGCAAATGCTGGAGGTGCATGGTCTCCCATAGGTGACATAACAACAACTATGTTATGGATTGCTGATAAGGTAACACCTGTAAGCTTGTTCATGTATTTATTTATTCCATCTTTGGTATGTATGGTTGTTCCTTTCCTAATTGCATCTAGGTTAAAAATATTTAAAGGAGAAATGGAAATTCCAAAGGAAGTTATTGATATGGAGGAAAATAAATACGGAAATAAAATGTTGTTTATTGGATTGGGTTCTATTTTATTTGTTCCAATTTTTAAAACCGTTACAGGATTACCACCCTATGTTGGAATGATGCTGTCCTTAGCTTTTGTAGCAACTTTAGCTGAAATTTTTAGTAATAAAAAATTCAACCTTTCCAAAGTAGACGAAGATCACGACAAGGAGTCAGATCATAGTCCCGTACACGCATCACTTACTAAAATTGAATTACCAAGTATTTTGTTCTTTTTAGGAATTTTAATGGCAGTTGGTGCTTTAGAGTCATTAGGAATCCTATATAATTTTGCTGATTTGATTAATGAGACTATTTCGAACCAAGATGTAGTAATTGTTTTGTTGGGTCATTTATCGGCAGTTATTGATAACGTTCCTCTTGTGGCAGCATCCATAGGGATGTTTCCAAATGTTATCAACGATCCTTTATGGCACGGAATAGCCTATTCTGCTGGAACTGGTGGAAGTATGCTAATCATTGGTTCTGCTGCTGGAGTCGTAGCCATGGGGATGGAGAAAATGGATTTTTTCTGGTATATCAAAAAAATAACAATTTTTGCAATGATAGGTTTCTGGGCTGGTTACGGAACCTTTATTTTTATGCGAGATTTTGTATTATAATTTAAATGAATTTTAAACAAACTGTTAATTGGCTTTACAGTCAATTACCTGTTTTTCAAAGGGATGGTTTTTTTAAACATAAACTTAGTTTAGATTCAATAAGAAACGTTTGTTATAAATTAAATAACCCTCAAAACAATTTTAAATCTATTCATGTAGCCGGAACAAATGGCAAAGGCTCCTCTTCCCATATGCTAGCCTCAATATTTTATGAAGCAGGATATAAAGTTGGCTTATATACTTCTCCTCATTTAAATACCTTTAGAGAAAGAATTAAAATAAATGGATTGATGATTTCAGAGCATGATGTGATTGATTTTGTAAAAAATAACAAATCTTATTTTGTAAAAAATAAAATTTCATTTTTTGAAATGACCGTGGCAATGGCTTTTGATTATTTTTCTAATTCACAAGTTGATATTGCAATAATCGAAACTGGTTTGGGTGGACGATTAGATGCAACCAATATAATAGACCCTATTTTAAGTTTAATAACAAATGTTGGATTAGATCATCAAGAATTCTTAGGGACTGAAATAAGAAAAATTGCATTTGAAAAAGCTGGGATTATCAAAAAAAACATTCCTATTGTAATTAGCGAATATCAGCAGGATATTCATGATATTTTTTTAAATAAAGCAAAAAAAATGAATTCTAGTATTTTTTTACCTGATGACTTTGATGAATCAGAATATCCGACCGATTTAAATGGATGTTTTCAGAGAAAAAATGTTAAAGGTGTTGTAAAAGTAATCGAGCTTATTTCTGAGTTTAATATTAAAGATAAAATTATTAAAAAAGGACTGTTGAATATTGTAAAAAATACTAATCTCCGCGCAAGATGGGATGTGATAAATGAAAGCCCAAAAGTTGTATTGGATGTTGGACACAATCTACATGCTTTTAAAGAAAACCTAAAAATGTTTAATAATTTAAACTACGACAAACTAAGAATTGTTATTGGGTTTGTTAAGGGTAAAGATTTTATAAAAATATTAAAATTACTTCCAAAAAGTGCTGTTTATTATTTTTGTCAGCCAAATAATTCAAGAGCTCTTCCAGTTGAACAGATTTATGATTATTCCAAAAAAATTAAACTAAAAGGTAATAGTTTTAGTTGTGTAAAAAGCGCTTATAAAGCATCTTTGAATGACTCAAACCAAAATGATTTTATTTATGTTGGTGGCAGTAACTTTGTTGTAGCGGATTTATTAAAATGATAAATAACTTAAAAAAGTTACATTTGCAAAAATTACAATATTAAGTTATATGAAAAAAGTATTTTTAATTTTCGTCCTTTTCTTTTCAGTTCAATCTTTTTCTCAACTAAAAAATGCGAAAAAGTATGCAAAAACAATAACAGCAGATGATCTTAAAGAACATCTTTATATTTATGCTTCTGATGAGTTTGAGGGTAGAAATACTGGATCTGAGGGTCAAAAAAAAGCTGTAGAATATTTAAGGAATTTTTATATTAAAAACAATATTGAAGCTGGAGACCCCGACAAAGACTACTTTCAGAAAATGAAACTTAATATATCTCGTGGGAATGAGGGTAAGGTAGACTCTGAAAATGTTATTGCGATAATTAGAGGAACTGAGAAGCCTGAGGAGTACGTTATTTTAACTGCACATTTAGACCATGTAGGTTATGGAATGAGTGGATCTAGAGCGGGTCGTAATGTAAATAAAATCCACAATGGTGCTGATGATGATGGATCTGGAACTGTTGCTGTTTTGGAAATTGCTCAGGCATTTAAAAAAGCTAGTGAGAAAGGAAAAGGACCAAAAAGAAGTATTGTTTTTTTACATGTAACCGGTGAAGAAAAAGGTCTATTGGGTTCAAAATATTATTCAGAAAATCCAATCTATCCATTAGAAGATACAGTTGTTAATCTTAATTTAGACATGATTGGAAGGATTGATCCAACTAGAAAAAAGAAAAACAGAGATTACATATATATAATAGGCTCTGATCATGATAGTAAAGACCTTCATAATGTCTCTGAGAAAACCAATGATAAAACAATAAATTTAGATTTGGATTACAGATATAATGATAAAGATGATCCAAATAGGTTTTATTACAGAAGTGATCATTATAATTTTGCAAAAAATGGTATTCCAATCATATTTTATTTCTCTGGCACACACGAGGATTATCATATGCCAACAGATGATCCGGATAAAATAGAGTATGATTTATTAGAGTCAAGAAGCAAATTAATATTTTATACTGCTTGGAATATTGCAAATAGAGACCAAAGAATAGTTGTTGATCCCAAACCTGAAATTAAAAAATTTATTGTAAGTAAAGATAAATTAAACAGTTATCCCGGAACGTATGGAGCAAAAGGATTTCCAATCAAATTAAAAGTTTTTGTTAAGGATGATAAACTTTTTATTGACGTAGTAGGTCAAGGGTCTTTTGAACTCAACCCAGTTGAAAAAGATAAGTTTAAATTGGAGGAAGCAGGAATTGAATTAACCTTTGATAGTGAAAATAATTCTATGAAATTTAAACAAGGGCCTTTTGATATAAACCTTATTAAAGAATAGTTATTTCATATTATTTTAAAAACAACAATCCTGAAATAATCGTTCTCAATCCTTGACAGCAACCGCGTTGTCCATCACATAAACTCCGCTGCTTACATCTTCTCGATTTAATCTTAGAATTCCAGTGACGGTAACTAGTTCATCCATTAAAAAAGAGCCATAACCAGGTTTTAATCTTAACTCAATTGCCGATTCTGGACCACCATAGCCACAAAAAAAACAATCAGCGTAGGGATTCTGAGATAAAACAAATATCCCTTCATCTGGTGATAGAGTAAGCATAAATCCAGTGATCTTAACCTCTTTATTGTCTAAATCTTCGACTCCTTTTCCAAAAAACGGAATTTGCATATATCCATCTACGTCATCTTTATATTCTGATTTATAGTAAACATCCCTGAGCATTAACCAGTCAATTTCAGTCTGAGAAAAAATATTATTAGAAATAAATAAGATGATTACATAAATAAATTTATTCATCAGATAATATTTTAGAGATGTTCATTTTATAAACTTGTATTACTGGAATTAATGAGGCTACAAGACCGATTAAAACCGACAATATTAAAAGCCAATATTCTTCATTTAAAATATTAAAAGAATTTAAATCGTAATTTATGCTTTCCTCCATGAGAGAGGATACTAATATCACTCCTAGTCTACTAAATAATAGTCCCAATAAAAATCCTGAAATTGTTAGGATTAAACTTTCAAAAATTATCATTTTTGATAATAGCATTCTAGATCCACCTAATGTTCTTATTAGTGCCATTTCATATTTTCTATCGTTCATTGAGTTAAATAAATTTATAAATAAACTGAATCCCGAAACTAATATAATTATGTAGGCTAAATAGCTTAAAGTTTCAATTCCAAATCCAAAAAGTTTAAATAATCTTGAAATTTCATAAGAGGGAACTGCAGCTTGAAGATTGGTCTTTTCATTAATTAGTCTAGGAAATTGAATAATATTCATAGGACTTTTAAATTTTATTAGTATTGCAGTAATTTTCTTTTCGTCATGTTGGTGCTCATCATCATCTAAATGATCATGATCACCATGAATATTCCAAACGCTTGTTGGAGATGTAATTATTAGTTGATCAATCACGGAATTAGAAGGTTCTAGTAGTCCTACAACTTTAAAGGATTTATGGTCATGTGATTCTCCATTTTCTCTTAATCCGTGAGAGCTAACGAACTCATCTCCTAAATTAATTTTTAATTCTTTAGATACTTTTGACCCAACGACAACTTCAAATGGCTTATTCCACTCATTTCCCTTTTTAAATACTGCTCCATAAAGCTCGATATATTTTTTTTCTGCTCCAACGATTCTAAAACCTTTATAATTATCACCATATAGAAGTTTTATACTAGAACCTACCATTTTATTTTTACTAATTTCATCAGCTTCTTTGTATGAAATATTTCCGGTTGGAGAATCCACGTGATAAACAGATGAAAGAATTAGTTGAAGAGGGCTGCCTTTAGCCCCAACTACCATATCAATACCTTTTAAATTATTATTCATTTGATTTTTTATCAATGAATTCAGTTGAAGTAATAGAGATATTATTCCAATCCCTAAAATTAAAAGGGCTAAACTAATGGTAGAGCTCAGAGGTTTATTGAAAATATTTTTTATACTTAATTTAAATATATTCACAATTCAATTGATTTTTTAAAATGTTTTTTTAGCCTGCTGTCATGAGTTATCACAATTAATTGTGCCTCAAATTCTCTAGCTTGTTTTTTTAAAAGTTTAATTACTCTTACACAGTTTTCATCATCTAAACTCGAGGAAGGTTCATCAGCTAAAATTAATTTTGGAGAGTTTATAATTGCCATTGCTATGGAGGCCCTTTGTTTTTCTCCTTGACTTAAACTATTTGTTTTATTATGAGCCTTATCAAAAATATTTAAGTTTTTTAGAACACTTTCTATTCTGAAATTATCTTTTTTATTAGCAATATATTGTGCAAGTTGTAAGTTTTCTTTCAATGTGAGAGAATTAACAAAATGAGGTTTTTGAAAAACTATTCCGATATTATTTTTTCTAAATTTATCAAGTTCATCTGAGGAAAGACTAGTTATATTTTTCCCAAATAGCTCAATAGATCCTGAACTTGATTTTAGAAGACCAGCAAGAAGGTGTAATAAAGTTGTTTTGCCTACACCTGATTTACCAACAATCAATAAATTTTCCTCTTTTTTTAAATTAATATCATGAAATTTAAAAAACTTCTGGTTGTCATAACTAAATTCAAGTTTTTTGGTTTTAATCATGATTGGAATAAATTATTTTAAATCTTAAAAGTATGTAAATTTTATATTTTTTTTTAAAATAATTTCTTCTTAAATTAAGTTTATTCTCTAAAAATTTTTTGAAGTAATAAAATCAAAATAATGTTGTAAAGTTTATAGGCTATAATAAATAAACCCCGAATATTCGGGGTTTATTATTTTTTTGAAAATGAAGATTTACCATTGTTTAACTAAAACTCTCATGGTTTTAGTAATAAATTCAACTTCTGAATAATCAATATCTTTATTAATTTTCTCCATTTCTTTAACAAAAGCAGGGTTTTCAGCTCTAAATTTTTGTGTATTGCTCCAATTTTCATTGTAGTCTGCAAAGGTTTTCCAACCTGTCACCATCCAATGAGATGCCTGGTTACTTGGCCCTCCAACATTAATTCCACCTGAGGCAAAGGATCTAAAATCTTGTGGATATTTCTCACCTAACTTTGTTTCCATAGCTGTCCATTTATTAATTTCTTCCCAATCTCCTTTAAAGGTTATTACTAATTGGAAAGGGCTTGTTTCTCCAAAATTAAAGTTTCTCCAACCTTGTCCTGAAAAAACATTTTCAGCAAAGTTGTTAATTTTTGATGAAAACAACTGCCATGCAGTGTCTTGAAATCCAGGCTCATAAAGTTTTGTCAAAGCCTCTCCTTCCCCGCTAAAAATTACCTCATGAGTAAAATTTAAATCGGCTGCTGTAAACATAATGGAGTATAGGCTAACTGTTACACCCTCAATCTTGTTTTTTGTAAAATAATCGTCCATAATTTTTAATACTGTCTCTTCATTTTCTGGAGCAACTTTAATTCCGTAAGATGACCAGGTTTGAGAATAAGAAAAAGAGACACAAAAAATTAATATTAAACTTAAGAATTTTTTCATTTTTTCATTTTTTTGTGTTAAACAATCTAAATATATAAAAACATTCTAATAGTAATGTTATTTTTTGATAGAACATTTTATTTTATTGCTCATGTTAATCATTATTAATATTAAATTTTAAATTATTCATGCAGATTAAAAGTTGCTGTATTATGATTAATAAATGATAAGTTAAGATCACAATAATGATTAAAAATAGTATTGAAAAAGTAGGTTGTTATATCAAATTTTAATAAGTTATGTTTAATTCTTTAATAATCACAAAAGTTTTTATATTTGCTGCTCAAAATTTGTGCTTTGTTGAACTAGTGTATAAACAACTAAATGATGTGCACATGTTTTGATAAGACTAAATTATTCAATAGTCAGTATTTTAGGGCGCTTAGCTCAGTTGGTTCAGAGCACTTGGTTTACACCCAAGGGGTCAGGGGTTCGAATCCCTTAGCGCCCACAAAAAAACCCCACTTATATAGGTGGGTTTTTTTATTTAATAACTCTATTAATTTTTAGGTAATTGAAATAGTTCCTCAACTTTACAATTTAATGTTTTCGCAATTTTTAATGCCAGTACAGTTGAGGGAACATAGACTCCGTTCTCAATAGCATTAATACTTTTTCTTGAAACCTCTGCTTTGATTGATAGTTCCTGCTGAGTTAAGCCAGCAGATTTTCTGATATCTTCCAGGTTATTTAAAAGTTTTTTATGGTTTTTACCCATTATTACTTTTTTTCAAATTCTTCAACTGCGTTACTTAATTCTTTACCAGTATTTGGATATAGGTAACCTGCTATAATTGTTCCTAAACCTACTAATGAAACTAATGCACCAACCGCTTTCATTATTTGACCTAGAAAAAAAATTCCAAAAATGAAAAGTCCAATTCCTGAAAATAGTGTTATTACACCATTTCTTCTGTAATCTATGGGTTCTTTTTTTCTTTCCTCAAAAATTCTTAGTAATTCTTCAACTTTAGATGAGTCATCTAAATTTTTAGATATTTCTAAAACAGTTTCTCTTTTACCTTTTGCATCAAAATACAACCAGATAAATACGGCTACAGGTATTATAATTCCAGTAAGTATTCCAGCAAGAGGAATTAATAGTTCGGCTTGATATTTCATATTATTTATTTTACTAATGTAACGCAAAGGTAACACTTTTTTTATGAGAAGCAAAGGTTACAATAATTTTATTATCACTTTTTATTATCTTTATTGTCATAATTATATGATTTTTAAATAGTACTAATTTTCATGGCAGATTGTAATAATTCATCTTTATTAATTTATACACCTAGTGAAGAAAACCCATGGGATATTTCTAAAGTTAGATTTATTTACCGAAGATTAGGTTTTGGAATTTCCAATGAAAAAGCGAAGACTTTATTAATCAAATCACCTGAAGAATTAGTTGAGGATATAATAAATTCTGCAAAAATTTTACCACTAACTCCGGCACCGGATTGGGGATTTTGGAATAACAGTGAAATTAATAGCTCTGGAAATAATCAAGCATTTTATAAAAATTCATGGCAAAAACAGGCTTTCTCAAATTTTATCTCTGATGGATTTAGAGAAAGGCTTACATTATTTTGGAGTAATCACTTTGTAACGGAATATTATGATTACAATAGATCTCAATATTTATATCAATATCATTCCAGATTACAACAGTATTCACTTGGTAACTTTAAAGATTTTGTTAGTGCAATTGGGTTAGAACCTGCTATGCTAATGTATTTAAATGGTTATACAAATAAGAAAAATGCACCTAATGAAAATTATGCGAGAGAACTTTATGAGTTATTTACGCTTGGGGAGGGTAATGGTTATACATCGTCGGATATTACAGAAACATCTAGAGCTCTGACGGGGTATAATAAATATTTAGATGGTAATGGGAGTGCTGTAATTTTTAATGAAAATACTTTTGATAATGGTCAGAAAACTATTTTTGGAAATACTGGTATCTGGGGTTATCAAGACGTTATTGATATATTATTTCAAGAAAAAAAAGAATTAATCGCTAATTTTATTTGTGAAAAGTTATATAAGTTTTTTGTTAGTCCTACCCTAAATAAGGAAATTACATCTGATTTAGCCAAGACTTTTATTGAAGAAGATTTCGAATTAATACCAGTCTATAAACAACTGTTTAAAAGTCAACATTTTTTTGATTCAAAAACCTCAAATGTCTTAATTAAAAGTCCAATCGATTTATTTGTTTTTATTAAAAATGACTTTGAATTTACTTTTCCTGCAAATTTTGAAAAAAATTACACAAATTATATGAGATTAAGGTGCATAGAAATGGGACAAGAAATTTTCAAACCTGTTGATGTAGCTGGGTGGCAAGAAAATCATGACTGGATTAGCACTGGGACTTTACCAATGAGATGGGAATTCGTTGAGTACATTTTTAATAGACATTGGGCTGGGGATAAAGAACAATTTAGAAGCTTTATCAAATTACTAGTTGGTAATGGCGAGAAAAATCCTGAAGTTATTGTAGATAAATTAAAAGAATTTATGTTTTGTAACTTTCAAATAAAGAGTGAAGAAAGTTTAGATGCTTTAAATATTTTTAAAGGAGATGTTCCAGAAAATTATTTTGAGGATGGTACTTGGGATCTTAGTTATGAATCCGTCCCAAAACAAGTTTACGATTTGATTCTGTTTTTTATTTCACTTCCTGAATTTCAATTAAAGTAATTATGAAAAAAAAGGATTATTTAAAATCTAAAAAACATATTGCAGAACACTCAAAGTGGGATAGAAGGGGTTTCTTAAAAACTTTAGGAATTGCTGGTGCTGGTGCTATTTCTTTTGGAAACAGTTCTTTATCAGTGCTCAATTCAAATTTTCTTACAAATGCATTAACCGGGTCTGTAAGTGATAGGTCTTTAGTTTTAATAAGATTAAAGGGTGGTAATGATGGTCTTAATACAATAGTTCCGTTAAATCAATTTGACACATATGTAAATAAAAGACCTAAAATTCATATTCCTCAGTCCAACTTAATCAAATTAAGCGATGATTATGCCATCCCTGATTTTATGAATAGTATTGAAAAATTGTGGAAAGATGGCAGTATGAAAGTAGTAAATGGTGTGGGTTATGAAAATCCAAATGGCTCACATTTTAAATCATCAGATATTTGGGCTTCTGCCACAGATAATAAAGATATTTCAACAGGGTGGTTAGGGAGATATTATGATGAAAAATATTTAGATTATTTGACAAACCCTCCAGAAAAACCTGTCGCAATTCAAATTGGAAGTAGAGGAAATTTAATTTTTAACGGAGATAAAACATCATATGCATTCGCTGTTTCAAGCCCTGAAAGATTAAAAAAAGTAGCTGAAAATGGCACTTTATTTGACACAAATAACTTACCTGAATGCACTCATGGGGATCAAGTTGAGTTTCTTAGAAGAATTTCAAATGCTACTTTTAATTATGCATCTGTCATACAAGAGGCCTACAGTGAATCTGAAGCTTACAGTAAGTATGATTCAGATAATGATTTGGATACTCAGCTTAGTTTGGTTTCCAGACTCATAAAAGGTAATTTGGGTTCTAAAATCTATATGGTTTCTTTAGGTGGTTTTGATACTCACGGAAATCAGCCTGAAAGGCATCAAAAACTTTTAACCACACTATCCAATTCAATTAAAGTTTTTTACGATGATTTAAAATATTATGGTTTAGATAAAAAAGTACTTTCATTAACTTTTTCTGAATTTGGAAGAAGAGTCGCTGAAAATGGGTCTGAGGGAACAGACCATGGTACTGCAGCTCCAGTAATGTTGTTTGGACCTGCTTTGAAGGGAAATGGATTTATTGGAAACCATCCCAGTTTGAGTGATTTGAACAACAGAGGAAACTTAAATCATAACTTAGATTTTAGATCTGTTTATACGACAATTTTAACTGACTGGTTATGTGGTGATAAAAAATTTATTACTAAAGCCATGCTAGGCAATGAATATTCTTTACTAGGTCTAGGTATTAACTGTAATGATGATGTGATAGATTTTGACGATATTATTCCCTATCATGCTGCAATATATGGTAGTTCTAAAGTAGATTTGAATTTAAGAATTAATCAGGATCATTATATTAAAATATACGTTTATGATATTTTAGGAAGAAATCATGGACTTATTTACGATAATATACTTAGAAGAGGAACACATACTTTTCCTTTGTCAATTAATTCAAAAAGAAAATTATCAACTGGACAATATTTTTACAACATAAAAGTTGTTGGAGGAAATGATTTGAATAAATCTTTTATTGTAAAATAGTTTAAATACTTGTAAATAGTTTATCCATTTTTTCGCTTTCTTCATCTGCTAAGACTTTATCTACTAATATTCTTCCACTATGTTCATCGGTTATAAGTTTTTTTCTTGAGGCAATATCCAATTGAACTTGAGGTGGAATTGTAAAAAAAGATCCGGCAGATGCTCCTCTTTCAACTGCAACCACTGCAAGACCATTTCTAACACTTGATCTAATTTTTTTATAGGAAATAATTAGGGATTCATCGATTTTAGATTCAAACTCCTTAGATTTTTTTAAAAGTTCATTCTCTTCTTTTTCTGTTTCTTTTAAAATATCCCCGAGTTCATTTTTTTTATGATTTAAGTGTTCCTGTCTCTCGTTGAGTTTTTCAGTGTTTTGATCAATATTTTCTTTTTTAAACTCAATGGTAGCATTTAATTCTTTAATCTGCTTGGTGCAAAGTTCTATTTCAAGCTCTTGAAATTCAATTTCTTTACTCAATGATTCAAAAGCTCTATTGTTTCTAACATTTTTCTGTTGATCATTATATTTTTTAATCATAGTCTTTGCATACTCAATAGTGTTTTGTTTAGATTTAATATCTTCAGAACATTGATCTAATTCCTCGTGTATTTTTGATATTCTAACCTCAAGACCAGCCACTTCATCTTCTAAATCTTCAACTTCAAGAGGAAGTTCTCCTCTAACACTTTTTATTTTATCAATCCTAGAATCAATTAGTTGTAAGTCGTACAACGCTCTTAGTCTATCTTCAACGGAAAATTCTTTTTTCTTTGCCATAATTAAAAGTAGTTAACAGGGTTTGTATTTGATTTTGATATAATGCAGGCAAACTTAGGAATTTTTTTTGTAAGAAATTTTAAAATAAGTTCTTTTGTGTATTGTTCGCTTTCAAAATGACCTATATCTAATAACAAAATTTTATTTTCCGCTTTAAAATAGTCATGATATTTTAAATCTGCAGTTATAAAACAATCAACTCCGGCTTCAATAGCTTTTTCTATAGCAAAACTTCCCGACCCACCTAAAACAGCAACAGTTTTTATTTTTTTACTTAATAAAGGTGAGTGCTTTATTGTATTGGTATTCATTTTATCTTTTACATAGCTTAGTAAGTCTTTTTCAAACAACTCTTCTTTAAGTTCTCCTATCATTCCCATTCCACCCTTAAAATTTGTTTTTGGAATTAATATTTTAGTGTTATGCAAGTCCAAATTTTTAGCAATTTGAAAGTTTACACCCTTGGGGTGATTGTCTAGATTAGTATGTATAGCATAAATATTTATGTTATTCAAAATACACTTACTTATTACTCTTTCAACATAGGTTTTATTAGTTAGTTTTTTTAATCCATTAAATATTATTGGATGAAAACTAATAATCAAATCACAGTTCTTCTCTATAGCTTCATCAACAACATTTTCTAAAGTATCTAAGGTTATTATAGCTTTAGAAACAATTGAAGATTCATTTCCCAAAATCAAACCAACATTATCAAAATCTTCTGCCGTATTTAAAGGGGCCCATTTTTCAATAGTATCAATAATTCTTTTTAATTTCAAAATGTTTTTTTACAAAGTTATAAATTATTGATTCAACTAAATTTTAAATTTATAATTTAGTGTAATGTCACTTTTTAGAATAATTTTTTACCCATTTTCTTTATTATATTTTGTTTTAACAAGTTTAAGGAACAGAATGTTTGATATAGGACTTTTAAAATCTAAGTCTTTTAATATTCCTCTTATTGGAATTGGAAATTTAAGTTCTGGTGGTACAGGAAAAACTCCAATGGTAGAGTATATTTTCGCGAATTTTAGTAATAATTTTCATTTATCATTATTAAGTAGAGGTTATAAAAAAAATCGATCAGGATATATTAAAGCCTCTGAAAAATCAAGTGCAAATTCCATTGGAGATGAACCATATCAAATTTTTAGAAAGTTTAATAATATTAAAGTAGCAGTTGATGAAAATAGGGTTAGAGGTGTTGAAAATTTGATAAACGAAGAACCAAAATTACAAGCTATAATTCTAGATGATTGTTTTCAGCACCGATATGTATCATTAAAATTAAATATTCTACTAACAACATACACTAACCCATTTTTTAAAGATTATTTATTGCCCTATGGAAATTTGAGAGAATCACGCAATGGTTTTCAAAGAGCAAATATAATAGTAGTTACAAAATGTCCAGTAGATTTAAAAGCTACGGAAATGAATAAATTTCGTTCATCTTTGAAATTAGAAACTAATCAAAGTTTATTTTTCACATCTGTTCAATATAATAACATATTAAATGGTAAAAGAAACATTTCCATTAAGGAGCTTCAAGATTCCAAAGTACTTTTAATAACAGGAATAGCTAATAACTTGTCAATACTTAAATATTTGAAACATAATAAAATTGAATTTGAGCATTTGAATTTTTCTGATCATCATAACTATTCTAATAACGATATAAATAAAATTGGAAAAAAATATTGTGATTATAATATAATTACTACAGAAAAGGATTATGTAAAATTAAGTGATTTTGAAATGAAAAATAATTTATATTATTTAGAAATTAAAACAAATTTTTTGATGGATGAAGACCTTTTTAAAAATATAATCAGTAAAACTATAACTAATTAATATGCTTTTGGGCTTTGTATGAAGATCTAACCAGTGGGCCGCTTTCAACATGTTTAAATCCTAAATCAATTGCAAATTCTTCATATTTTTTAAATTGTCTTGGTTCAATAAACTGTTTTACCGGAAGATGTTTTTTTGAAGGTTGTAGATATTGACCAATGGTAACAATATCAACATTATGATTTTTTAAATCAATCAAAGATTGAAATACTTCACTTTCCTTTTCACCAAGTCCAAGCATTATCCCAGACTTAGTTCTATTAATACCATTTAGTTTTAAATACTTTAAAACATTTAAACTTCTATCGTATTTAGCTTGAATTCTAACTTCCCGTGTTAATCTTCTAACTGTTTCCATATTATGAGAAACAACCTCTGGATTAACATCAATAATTTTATCCAAATGTTTTTCGATTCCCTGAAAATCTGGAATTAAAGTTTCAAGGGTTGTTGAGGGATTTAATCTTCTGATAGCTTTTACAGTTTCTGTCCATATAAGTGTACCCATATCTTTTAAATCGTCTCTATCTACAGAAGTTATAACAGCATGCTTGATATTCATTATTTTTATTGAATTAGCAACTTTTTCAGGTTCAGCCCAGTCAATTTTTTCTGGTTTTCCAGTCTTAACTCCACAAAAGCCACATGATCTTGTGCATATATTACCTAAAATCATAAAAGTAGCAGTTCCTTCACCCCAACATTCACCCATATTTGGGCAACTGCCAGAGGAACATATAGTATTTAAATTGTATTTATCGACTAAACCTCTAAGTTCAGTATACTTTTTACCTGTTGGGAGTTTTACTCTTATCCACTTTGGTTTTTTAGCTATTTTATTTAAAGGATTTGAAGACTTAAGGTTTGCATTAGAAATTTCAAGACTTTTCCATTGTTTTTTTTCTTCAACTAATTCTTTTGATATAATTACTGACATAAATATTATTGATTGTAAAGTTACAAACTATAAATTAATTTTTTACAAAATACTTAAATACCATAATGCAAAGCAAGTCAAAAATATAATTCCTACTAAACTTAAGAGATTAATGAGCATTGAAGGTCTAAATTCTTTGGGTGTGAGTTTACTATTTATGAGCTTAAGATTTACAATCGCATAAAAGGGAGCTGTAATGAAAGAAAGAATAGTAGCTATTTTTACAAGAAAGCCCATTTCTGAAATAAAAAAAACGAAAATAAATAAAGTTCCTGCACCTAAAATCAAAATCCATAAATTATAACTAGCTATTTGATTTAAACCCAATAATTTAAATGTTTTTTGCATAGCTCTTGGAGAGGCATCTAAACAAGTTATTGTAGTGCTAAACATTGTAGTAAAAGCTGCAATTGCAATCAATAGAAAAGCTTCATTTCCAATGGAATTTGTGTAAAGATTTATTAATTGTTTTGCGAATGTACCACCTTGATTTGAGAAAGTTTCTCCGCTGTTGTACATTACAAATGCCCCTAATCCAACAAAACATAAACTAAGTACTATTGTTGTTATATAGCCGATATTAAAATCAAAAATCATTTCATTTTTTGTAATTCTTTTTTCTTTTTTCTTTTTTTCAAGCGTCCAAATCGATTGCCAAATGGAAATATCAAGTGGAGCAGGCATCCAACCAATAAATGCCACTAAAAACGCAATTCCAGCAGCTTCTTTAGGAAATATTTGAGTTAATTCAAATGAGCTAGTGGTATTAACTCCAGCTGTTACTACGGCGAGTAATGTGCTTATTGTTAAAATCACAATAACAAATTTTATTAAATTATCAAGAACTTTATATTTTCCAACTAATAATATAAATAAACATATAATAATTATGATGCAGGCCCAAATTGTTATGTTTGAAGTTATTCCAAAAAGTTCAATAGCTAATCCTGCAGTCACAATTGTTACTGCAGTTTGGATTGTAAACATGGTGACAAGGGACAGAATTAGATAGGCTACCAATACATATTTATTTAATTTAAAATACCCTTCTAGCAAACTTTCACCTGTTGCTAAAGAATATTTGGGTCCAAATAAGAAAAAAGGATATTTAAATAAATTTGAAAGTAAAAGTGCCCATAATAATCCAAAACCAAAATCTGCTCCAGCTCTAGTTGATTGTACTAAATGTGAAACACCTATAGCAGCTCCTGCAAATAGCAGTCCAGGGCCTAATTTTTTAAAAATGTTAATCATGACTTATTAGTTCAGCTAAAATTCTTTTTGCTCTCATGACTCTAATCTTTATGTTATTGATTGGTTGATTTAGTTTTTTGGAAATTTCTTTGTAGCTAAGTTCATTAAAGTATCTAAGCTCAATAACCTTTTTATAAATTGGTTTTAATTGATTTATTTTATTTTTTAACGATTTTAATTTTTGCTCGTTTATAAGGTCATCTTCGGGACTTGGTGAACTTTCCTTTATATCAATTAAATTTTTTGATTTGACTATAACAAGTTTATTTTTTCTTAATTTATCAATATGTAAATTTTTAGAAATAGTTATTAGCCATGTTTTGAACACATACTTGTGATTATAAGTATTTATTTTTTCAAAGGCTTTTGTAAAGCTTTCAATGGTGATATCCTCAGCTACAGATTCATTATTAACTCTTTTTAATTGAAAATTAAAAACATCATCCCAATAGGCATTAAGTAAATAATTAAAAGCATTTTGGTTGTTGTCCTTTGCAAGATTAATTTGATTTCTAATAATTTTATTTTCAGTCAAAATATTAGTTCAAATTCATTTTAGGTTCCTTACATTCTGCTTGATCAGGAAGTTTTCCACATATTCCACACGGTTCATTACTTTTATTCAAAAAAGGGCTAGCACTTGCACATGTTCCAGCAAATTTCCCATTTTTTTTCAATATTATTTTGATTGCTATTCCAGCAAATGCAATACCTAATAACAAAAAAGTAATTACAAATAACATAATTTAATTTTCAATTATATTGACTTCTTCTTCAAGCAATATATTAAATTTTCTTAATACAGCATTTTTAATTTTTTGAGCAAAATTAAAAATTTCTTTTCCAGTGGCTTTTCCGTGATTTACAATAATTAAAGCATGAGCTTTGTGAGTTCCAGTATTACCTTCCTTTTTACCCTTAAAACCACACTTTTCAATTAACCAAGCCGCCGGAACTTTAACTTTATCTGGGGAAACATTAAAAAAAGGAACATTATTCTGAGTTTCATTTAATTTTTTAAAATCAATTAAAGAAATGATAGGATTTTTAAAAAAACTACCACAATTACCTATAATTTTAGGATCAGGTAATTTACTATTTCTTATTTCAATGACTGAGTTAGAGATATCTTTAATGGTTGGTTCAGTAATATTTTTATTTATTATGTGTTTTTTTAGAGGCTCGTACGATAAATTAATTTTATGATTTTTTTTAGAAAGTCTAAAAGATACATTTGAAATAATGTATTTATTTTTGAGGTCTTTTTTAAAAATAGAACTTCTGTATGAAAAATCACATTCATTGCTATTGAATATTTTTATAGTTCCTGATTCTACAGAAACTGCTCGACATCTTAAAAAACAATCTTTTAATTCAACTCCATAGGCTCCAATATTTTGAATCGGAGCACTACCTACATTTCCAGGAATCAGACTTAAATTTTCTAAACCCCCATAGTTTCTTTGAATACTCCAATTAACTAAATCATCCCATTTTTCGCCGGCTCCAACAGATATATCTATATGTTTACTTGTTTCACTTGTAATCGTAATACCCTTAATTTCAATTTTTATGATATTGGTATCAATATTGTTTTTAAAAAGAATGTTGGTTCCCCCACCTAGTATAATGGGACTAGAGAAACTGATTCGTTCAAGAAACTCTGTAATTTTTTGTTCTGAATTGGCAATAGTAAATTTTGTAGAAATGGCGTTCACTCCAAAACTATTATATGATTTGAGAGATGTTTTCTTAGTCTTTTGCAAATTATAAATACTTCTTAAAAAAATAGATTAATCTATTTTTCTTTTTCCTGATCCTCTTCGGGTTCAGGTAAAACTTCACCTTTAATTCTTAATATGACATTAGGTGTTTTAGCATTGGAATTAACAGTGATAGCTTTTTGAAAAAGACCAGTCCTTTTCGTATCATACTCAACTTCAATAGTACCAGATTCGCCAGGTTGAATTGGTTTTTCAGGTTTTTTTGGAATTGTACATCCGCAAGATGAAAATATTCTTGAAAAAATTAAAGGGGAATTTCCAGTGTTTTTAAACTCGAATGTTTTTTTACCATTGTCTCCATTTTCAATTGTTCCATAATCAATTAACGTCTCCTTGAAGGAAATTTCAGCGATATTTTCTTGAGATAAAACAGGTGATGAACTGAGTACTAAACAAATAATTAATAGAAGTCTTTTCATATTTTCAATTTTGATTAAATCTATAACTTTTTATACATATTACAAAAAAACAACTTACCTTTTAAAATACTTTTTAGTTACCTACTTTTGTATACCAAATTAATCAAATAAACAGATGAATATTGTTAAAAACTTTGATGCAAAAAAATTAGAATCAAAGTGGT
The DNA here is from genome assembly GCA_938088195.1 of uncultured Flavobacteriaceae bacterium. GTDB lineage: Bacteria > Bacteroidota > Bacteroidia > Flavobacteriales > Flavobacteriaceae > MAG-121220-bin8. The sequence goes on from CALKEO010000017.1 coordinate 45,093, forward strand.
ATAAATTTTGGATGGAAAATAATTATTTCGATTCCATTCCAAATGAAAAAAAACCATATACTATTGTAATTCCTCCACCAAATGTTACTGGAATATTACATATGGGTCACATGTTAAATAATACGATTCAAGACATACTTATTAGAAAAGCTCGATTACAAGGCTTCAATGCATGTTGGGTTCCAGGAACAGACCATGCTTCCATTGCAACTGAAGCAAAGGTGGTTGAAAAACTGAAAAATGAGGGAATTGATAAAAGTGAATTAACAAGAGAAGAGTTTTTACAACACGCATGGAATTGGACTGACAAACATGGAGGGTTGATTTTAGAACAATTAAAAAAATTAGGATGTTCATGTGATTGGAAAAGAACAAAGTTCACCTTAGATAGCGAAATGTCAGAGTCCGTTATCAAAGTTTTTATTGATTTATTCGAAAAAAAATTAATATACAAAGGTTTTCGAATGGTTAATTGGGATCCTCAAGCCAAAACAACTTTATCTAATGAGGAAGTAATTTATGAGGAAGAGCAAAGCAAAATTTTTTATATTAAATATAAAATATTAAACTCTTCAGAAACAATTAGTGTTGCGACTACTCGACCTGAGACAATTTTTGGAGATACTGCAATAGCTGTTAATCCTAATGATGAAAGGTATCATAAGTTTGAGGGCATGAAAGCTATTATTCCAATTTTAAATAAAGAAATTCCAATAATTAAAGATGATTATGTTGATTCAGAATTTGGAACAGGTTGTTTAAAAGTTACCCCAGCTCATAGTGAAAACGATAAAATAATTGGTGATAAGCATAAACTAGAAATTGTAGATATTTTAAACGATGACGGAACTTTAAATGATTTTGGTTTGCATTACAATGGTTTAGATAGATTTGTTGTGAGAGATAAAATTTCTGATGAATTAAAAAAAATTAATTCCTTAATAAAAGTTGAACCTTATTTAACTAATGTTGGAAAATCAGAAAGAACAAAATGTATTATTGAACCAAAACTTTCAGAGCAATGGTTTTTAAAAATGGAAGATATTTCAAAACCAGCATTAAATGCCGTTAATCGAGATGATGTTAAACTTTTTCCTAAAAAGTTCAAGAATACTTACAGAAATTGGATGGAAAATATAAGAGACTGGAATATTTCTAGACAACTATGGTGGGGTCATCAAATTCCTGTTTATTATTTTAAATCTAATAGAAAATATTTTGTTGTAGCTGAAAATATTGAAAAAGCAGTTGAAAAAGCAAGAAAAAAAAGTGGAAATAATAGTATAGAAAAAAAAGATTTAGAACAAGATAACGATGTTTTAGATACTTGGTTTTCATCATGGATATGGCCAATAAGTGTTTTCGATGGAATTAGGAATCCAACTAACAAAGACTTTAATTATTACTATCCGACTAATGATTTGGTTACTGGTCCTGATATATTATTTTTTTGGGTAGCAAGAATGATAGTTTCAGGTTTTGAATTAAAAAAATTAAAACCATTTAATTCAGTTTATTTTACAGGTCTTGTAAGAGATAAACAGGGTAGGAAAATGTCAAAACAGCTTGGCAATTCTCCAGATGCCATTAAGTTAATTAATGATTTTGGTGCTGATAGTGTTAGAGTAGGTCTTTTACTTAGTGCTCCAGCTGGAAATGATCTTTTATTTGATGAGTCTTTGTGTAAGCAAGGAAAAAATTTCTCTAACAAAATATGGAACTCTTACAGGTTGATTAAGTCATGGGAAGTATCTAGTTCTGTTAATCAAAATGATTATTGTAAAGCTGGAATTGAGTGGTTTGAAAATAAATTTGATTCTAAATTAATCGAAATTGATGATCATTTTAAAAAATATAGGATTTCAGATGCGTTAATGAGTATATATAAATTGGTTTGGGATGATTTTTGTTCATGGTATTTAGAAATTATAAAACCTAGTTTTGGTATACCAATTGATACTATTACTTATAGAAAAACTTTATTATTTTTAGAAAAATGCTTAATTGTATTACACCCTTTTATGCCATTCATTTCTGAGGAAATTTGGAGTGGAATTAAAAATTTTGATGATAATCCATTAATTATAAAAAATTGGCCAAAATCTAAAAAAATCGATAACACTTTACTTAAAGACTTTAGTCATATTTCTAATTTAGTTTCTGGTATTAGAAAATATAGAAATGAGAATGGAATTTCTTACAAAGATAAGATTGAATTATTTTCGCTACATAAAATAAAAAGTAATAATAAAAGTATAGTCCTTAAGCTAGCTAATGCCGAAATTATTGGCGATTTCTCAAATAAAGATTTAAATGTTGATTCATTAATTATTGATAGTAATGAATATTTTATTAATAATTTTTCAAATTCAAAAAGTGATATTAAAAAAATAAATGAAGATTTAAAACATAATAAAGCTTTTTTAAAATCTGTTCAATCAAAGCTTAAAAATAAAAGATTTATTGAAAATGCACCTGACAATGTAGTAAACAACGAAAAGAAAAAAGAGGCGGATATTAAAATTAAAATTAAAATGCTTGAATTAAAATTGAAGAAGTAGTTTAGCTCTCTGCAATAGTATCAATTCCTCCAACAACCATTTGATTAATTTTAACTTTTATTTTCGAATCTAAAGGCAAAAATAAATCTACTCTGGACCCAAATTTAATAAATCCAGCATCTTCACCTTGAACAACTCTACTGTCAACTTTCGCATAATTTACAATTCTTTTAGCTATTGCACCTGCTATTTGTCTGTATAAGATTGTGCCAAAATTTTCGTTTTCAATCACAACTGTTGTTCTTTCATTAAGCTCTGAGGATTTGGGATGCCAAGCAACTAAATATTTTCCAGGATGATATTTGCTAAATTTTATGATACCGCTCATTGCATATCTTGTTACATGAACATTCAATGGAGACATGAAAATAGAAATTTGAATTCGATTGTCTTTAAAGTATTCTTTTTCATAAACATTTTCAACCACTACAACCTTTCCATCAACCGGTGAAATAATTAATGAGTCATTAACTTGTGTTTTTCTTTTGGGATTTCTAAAAAACTGTAAAATTAAAACCAGAATAATAATGGTAACACCTCCAATAATTTTAGCTAATAAAACGTTTCCTAATAGCATAAAAGAAATTATATTAATAAATGATACAGTTATAAATGATATTATAATTATTAAATGACCCTCTTTATGAAACATATTCAAATATTTTTATTAATAAATAAATAAACGGCGCAGCAAATATAATACTATCCATTCTGTCGTAAAGACCTCCATGACCAGGCAACCATTTTCCACTGTCCTTTACTCCAGCTTCTCTTTTAAATTGCGATTGAACAAGATCACCTAAAGTTCCTAAAACACTAGTAACAACAGCAATAATTAACCATTGAACCATGCTAAAATTAATATTAATATAAAAACTAAAAACAAGAGAAAGTAAGATTGAAAAAATGACACCTCCGATAAATCCTTCAATACTTTTTTTTGGAGAAACAGATTTTAGTAATGGTCTTTTACCAAAACTAACTCCAAAAACGTATGCAGCAGAGTCTGATATCCAAATTAGAGATAAAAAACTTAATATAATTAAAGGATCATAAGTTCCTAAAACATTAGACATTGAAAAAAAAATAACTAGAGAACCTACTAAATAAAAATGACCAACAAAACGATTTTTAAGAATTGAAAAAGAAAAAAACTTTTTTTTTAAGAGAGAGAAACCTAATAATACGTTAGTTGTAACAATAATTATTAAAAATACTAATTGAAATTCAGGATATTTTGATAAAATAAAAAGAGAAAGATATAATGGAAACGTTAGATAAAGAATTAAGTAAGATTTTCCAGAATCAAATGAAAGAAATTTGTGATTGTAGTCTGAAACCAATTTTATAAATTCAAAAACAAGGATCAAACTACATATAAAACCTACTATGTAAAATAAATACTGATTAAAAAAAAGCGGAAATAAAAGTACAATTGCGTAAGCAAGAGCAGTAAAAGATCTCGTGTAAAATTCTTTCATTTATAAATCCTCTAATAAAAGCAAATATAGATTTTTAGCAGCACTCCCATAAGTCAAAAAATTTGTATCATCCTTTTCTTGACTATTAAAATTTTTAATTGTGGTAATGTTAGTAGGTAGATTGTTGGAATATTTACTTTTTATTCCGTTTAAACCTCCACTTAGAGTTTCTGTGAATTGACTAATTTTTGCAAAAACAATAAAATTTTTAGGAAGGTCGTTTACTTTATGAGATTTTATTTGTTTAGCACATATTAATAAACTTCCATCGTTGGCAACTAAAAATTCACATCTTGTTAAAAAAAACTTGGCATTTAAATTTGTTTTAGAAATATTAACTTTTTCTTTTTCTCGAAAAAAATCAAGTAAAGAATCGTCATAACATAAAATTTCAGCGTCATCCCATTTGTTTTCTTCAATTATTTGAGAAAAAAAAGAATCACATTCTGATTGGTTTTCACAGTATAAAAATTTACCTCCATTTTCAGTAAAATTATAAGTGAATCTTTCCTCAATTGGAGCCTTCTTTTTTGGCATATATTTGCCTTCAGCGTCATTTTCGGATTCAGATTGACTACTTTTATTGAAAAATGATTTAATGAATTTTTTCAATGCATAATATTATCTATACAAAGATAAAAAAACTAAATATCTATCAGGTGAATGTTAATAATTTTAGATAAACTATTTTTTTGATTTAGACTCCTTAATGGCAGTTTTTATGTCAAATGGTCTTTCACCATAAATTCTAACTAAGTCCTCTTTAAAAATAACTTCTTTTTCAAGTAAAAAATCAGCTAATTCAATTAACTTATTTTTATGTTTTTTCAAAAGTTTTATAGCTCTCTGATATTGATTTTCTATAATACTAGATATTTCTTTATCAATTACTTGTGCAGTAACGTCACTGTATGGTTTTGTAAAACCATAATCGTTTTGCCCACTGGAATCATAATAAGTTAAATTTCCAATTTTATCACTGAGCCCGTAAACCGTTACCATAGATCTTGCTTGTTTAGTTACTTTCTCTAAATCACTCAAAGCTCCTGTAGAAATATTATTAAACATTACTTTTTCTGCCGCTCTTCCACCCAAAGCTGCACACATTTCATCTAATATTTGTTCTGGTTTAACAATTTGGCGTTCTTCAGGCAGGTACCATGCTGCACCCAAAGATTGTCCTCTTGGAACTATAGTTACCTTAACCAATGGCGCGGCATGCTCTAACATCCAACTAACAGTTGCATGGCCTGCTTCATGAAAAGCAATAGTCTTCTTTTCTGATTCTGTTATTATCTTATTTTTTTTCTCTAGTCCACCAACAATTCTATCAACAGCATCTAAAAAATCTTGTCTGTTTACAGATTTTTTAGATTTCCTAGCCGCTATTAAAGCTGCTTCATTACATACATTAGCTATGTCTGCACCAGAGAAACCCGGTGTTTGCTTTGCAAGAAAGTCAGTATCAAGTCCTTTGGAAATCTTAATTGGTTTAAGATGAACTTTAAAAATTTCTTTTCTTTCTCTAAGATCAGGAAGATCGACATATATTTGTCTATCAAATCTACCTGCTCTCATAAGAGCTTTATCTAAAACATCGGCTCGGTTGGTAGCGGCAATAACTATAACATTTGTATTGGTTCCAAAACCATCCATTTCAGTTAATAATTGGTTTAATGTATTTTCTCTTTCATCATTACCTCCAGTCATATTGCTTTTACCACGAGCCCTTCCAATGGCGTCAATTTCATCAATAAAAATAATTGCAGGTGATTTTTCTTTAGCTTGTTTAAAAAGGTCTCTAACTCTTGATGCCCCAACTCCCACAAACATTTCCACAAAATCTGAACCAGATAATGAGAAAAAAGGGACTTTGGCTTCTCCAGCAACTGCTTTGGCAAGTAGTGTTTTTCCTGTTCCTGGTAGACCTACAAGTAGGGCTCCTTTAGGAATCTTACCTCCAAGTTTTGTGTATTTAGTAGGGTTTTTTAAAAAATCTACAATTTCTTGAACTTCTTCCTTAGCACCCTCAAGTCCAGCCACATCCTTAAAAGTAATTTTGATGTCAGTTTTTTCATCAAATAATTTTGCCTTTGATTTACCAATACTAAAAATCTGTGAACCTCCACCTGCTCCACCTGACATTCTCTTCATAAAAAAGAACCATAAACCAATTAAAATTAAGAGAGGAAGAAAGCCTAGTATGTAATCGAAAAATTTATTTTCAACGGTTTTAAAATCATAATTAAACTGGATACCCTTCTTTTCAGCATCCTCTAATTTATTTTGAAAAAGTTCAAGGTTACCAATTTCAAATACGTAATGTGGCCCATTAATATTTTTTTGACCTAGAATATTAGTAGAATTAGCAATTTTGTGGTCGGGACTGTTTAAAGCATCTCTTTGAAGTGTAACTTGTGCTAAATTTTTATTTATAACAGTTACATTTTTTATTTCACCCTTATTTAAAAATCTTTCAAAGCTAGTAATGTTAATATTTTTTGAAGAGCTGGTAGCTTCGTTTCCACCAATAAAATAAGTACTAATAAAAAATATAACTATTAGTGAATAGATCCAATAAGTATTGAATTTTGGTTTATTTTTTAAATTTTTATTCTTGTTCATTTTTAATATTTAGATTCAACTAAAGTAGAATTTGCTTCCTCCCAAAGTTCTTCAATTTTATAATATTTTCTTGTTTCTTCATTAAATATATGAACTACAACATCAATGTAATCCATTAATACCCATTTACTATTATCTAAACCTTCAATGTGCCAAGGTTTTTCACCAGTATTTTTGCTTACACATTTTCTTATTGATCCTGTTATGGCATTTACTTGAGTAGTAGAATTTCCAGAGCAAACAACAAAATATTTACATGCTACGTTGTCAATATCTCTAAGATCCAAAATATTAATTTGAAGTCCTTTAACATTTTCTATACCTTCAATTATATTTGTAATTAAATTATCTGTACCCAAATTAAAATTTTAAAAGCATAAATTTATGATATTTAACACTAGTATGTTATAATTTATTTATAATATGGAAATAATCAAACTTGGTGCCATTAATTCAACAAATGAATATTTAAAAAAATTTATCGTAAATAACTCTTTAACCACCAAACATGTTGTATACACATTTAATCAAACAAATGGAAAAGGACAAAGAGGAAAGATTTGGCACTCAGAACCAGGAAAGAATTTAGCATTTTCAATTTGCATTTTCCCTAAGAATATTGAAGTTAAAAATCAGTTTATTATCAACATGATAGTTTCACTTTTTTTAATAAACATTTTAAAAGCTTTAAAAATACCAGATCTCAAAATAAAATGGCCAAACGACATAATGTCAGGGGGAAAAAAAATATGTGGAATTTTAAATGAGACTAAGTTAAAAGGAAATAAAATTGAAAATATTGTAATAGGATTTGGTCTTAACGTTAACCAAGAAACCTTTGAAAATTTACCCAATGCATCCTCATTGAAATTGATTAATAAAATTAATTATGATTTGGACGGTTTAGTTAGTTATATTACTCAGTGCTTAAAAAATTACGATTATCTTGATGTAAAAACTGAACTACAATTCAATAAAATTGCTAAAAACTACAACAATAATCTTTATGGATTAGATTCTTTTTATAATTTTAAAGATTCAAACAACAAAATATTTCTAGGAAAAATATTATCTGTCGCTGAAAATGGTAATCTAAAAATCATGAAAAAAAATAGTAAAATAAAAAGTTATAATTTTCAAGAAATCCAAATGATTTTAAGTAATTAGTTATGGAATCATTTGTTGAGTTTGGGTTTTTAGGACTATTTTTTGCTAGTTTTTTAGGAGCTACTATTATACCCCTTAGTTCGGAAATAGTTTTAAGTGTACTTTTAGCTAAGGGTTATGATATTAATTTAAGCATCGTTATTGCCACTCTTGGGAATTGGCTTGGTGGCCTTAGCAGTTATTATTTAGGTACTTTAGGAAAATGGGATTTTGTTGAAAAATATTTTAGAATAAAAAAAGAAAAAATTTTTCGTTTTAAAATTAAAATTGATAGATGGGGAAGTTTTTATGCTTTTTTTTGTTGTTTACCATTTGTTGGAGACCCACTAGCAATTAGTCTAGGGTTTTTCAGAACGAGCTTTTTCAAAGTCTCCATTTGGATGTTTCTAGGAAAATTTGTCAAGTATATTTTGTGGGCTATTTTAACTGTATGGGGGATTTCAATTTTTTAATCATTATATCTTCCAGGTGCCAGAACACTGGATAAAAAATCAAAAACAAATTGAGGGACTATTTTGATAAGAAAAACTATAATTTTCCAAGTTTTGGTGGGGACTACAATTTTTTTTCCGTTCAACATTCCCTCTACACCCTCCTCTGCTATTCGTTTGGCAGATTTTTTTAAAAATTTTGGAACACTATCCATCTCATCTTGAACTCCACTAGCTGTATGAAAGTTAGTAATTGTATATCCAGGACATAGCGCAGTGGAGGTTATTCCTTTTGGGTTGTAATTTATGTTCAAAGCCTCACTGAATCGATTCATGAAAGTTTTAAGTGGACCATACATAACTTGAATTGCTGCTGGGGGAGCAAATGCAGCAACAGATGAAACAATCATTATTTTTCCA
>CALKEO010000018.1 GCA_938088195.1 uncultured Flavobacteriaceae bacterium
TTTAAACAAACTTTACTATTTATTAGTTATTTTCCACCACCATGCATTATTTTCATGTGCATAGTAATTTTTTAAATGTAACTCACCATCTGTTGATCTATCCAAAATTTCAAAAGTATGACCACCAACATACATACCCATAAATCCTAAGCCTGATAAATTAAGTGTTTCCACTCCCCCCGGTGCAGAGATAAACCATTTACCTGAGATTTTTTCAATATCTCCTTGAGTTAAAGGATAATTATCAATTTCATCACAACAATCACTTGGTGTTTGATCTCGAAGACCTCCAAAATCTAGGTTAGCAATGTGTGCTTTTACTAGAATATTATTATCAGCTCCAGCATCAAAAGTAAATGTACCGTCAGCTGAGAAAGTATACCTATCGTCATACAAACCTGTTGCAGCTTTTTCATTTGCTCCTGCTGACCACCATATTGGCTCAGTCATATCATTAGCACCAACCCCCATATGACCACCAACATCTTTATTGATTCGCCACACTCCAGTTGTTAAAGTAGCTACTAATTCTGCAGGAGGAGTATAAGTAGCCAACACTGTTACAGTTTTGGCTACAACCGTTGAAGTTCCTCCAGCACCGACTGCAATAGCACTTACCGTATAATCGTTAGTCCCTATATTAGAAAAATTATAAGTTTTTTTACCCGTTGGTATCAACTTTTCTTCTCCATCAAAAGAAAATTTATAAGTAATTGCACCATTACCTGTTACAGTAAAGTGAACTGTTCCAGAACCGTCTCCATTAGGTTCGTCAGCAGTAGCACCAACTATTTCAGCTGTTAATGTCACATCTGTTGGAGCAGTAATAGCTCCAAGTGTAAATTCTTCTTCTTCACAGCTTATAAGTGTAAAAACTGTAAGAACGAATATTGTTTTAAAAAGTAAATTTATTTTTTTCATTTTTTTATTTTTTATCTGTGAACAAATATATTATCGATGTAAGCTATGACTTGATCGGTATTATTTTCTCCATTAAATTGGAGTAAAATTCTACTAAACTTAGTTTCTGCTTTTTGATCTGAAAAATCAAACTCTAAAGTTTGCCATCCATTTACGGTTACTGCTTGTTCTTTAACAGCTTGACCATTCCATGGCTCACCTGATGAGCCGTCTTGTAGTTTGACCCAAAGTTTATTGTCTTGACTTCCTGTTAGACCATCCTGAGGAACATATACTTTAATTGTGACTTTATTATAGACTGATAAATCTAATTTTTTAGTTTTAGCAGCATCTAAATCAAGTCTTATATTAGCATATTGACCTCCTGTGTCAGAATACTTAAGAACTTTTGCTGAAGTATTAATAGTATTAGAAAAAGGATTATCTACAATTTCTTGTCCACAAGAATCCCCAAACCAAGTAGTCACGTTACCATTTCCTTCAAAATCATCATGAACAACAGGCGATACGTATTCAAAATCATCAACATAAGCAACCACCTTATCGTTATTATTCTCACTGTTTACTTGGAAAACAATTCTGCTGTAGTTAGTTGCAGATGCTTTTGCAGAAAAATCAACCATAACCGTCTGCCATTTATCTAGTTCAAGTGGTGTAATTACTCCATACTGTCCAACCCAAGGTTGACTTGAAGTTCCATCTTGGAGTTTCACTTCAACCTGATTAGGTTGAGAACCCGTAAGACCAGAGGAGGGAATATAAATTTTAAATGTAAATTTATTATTTACAGACAAATCAAATGTTTGATCTGCATCAAATTGAACATTTGCATATTGACCGCCAGTGTCATCATATTTTAACACACTTGCAGAGCTATTTCCAGTACTAAATGGATTAGCTACTATAGATTTTCCTAGAGCATCAGCTCTCCAATTAATTGTTCCATTACCTTCAAAATCATCAAAAAGAACTTGATCTCCTGCTGGCACATACTTTTTAATATCATCTAAATGATAAGCCCCGGCTGTTGAAGAGCCTCCATCTACAAAAAATACTAATTGTTTGAAATCTGCTGTACCATCAAAGGCAGCACCTCCGTTGGGATAATCCTGGGTAGTTACTGTTGAGAAATCAAAGATTAAATTATTCCATCCAGCTTTTGAAAAAGTTTGAGCTAATATAATGTACTCATTTGCACCACTTTCCTGAAGCTTCATTGATAATTTATGCTCGTTAGCGTCTGGCGAATAAATTTTAACAGAATATTTATTATCTGCATCTTTTATTACTTTGATTGGTTGATCCAAAGTAATTTGAACACTTTCCCAGTCTGAACCTCCATTTGTTAATTTTCCAGTATTATTTGATGAGTCATCCGGATCGGTTGACAATTCAAAAGAAGCCCCACCATTTCCAGTGAATTTTTCTTCCTTGTTAAAACTTATGGGTAGTTTCAGTTCAGATTTTTTATAGAAATAAATATTATCAATAAATACTGATTTATTACCAGCACCAACTAACTTAAATTGGAAAATATCATTCATAGATAATCCCTGATCAGTAAACTCAGTGATTGGAATTTCAATTGAATTCCATTCATCCTTAGTTAAAATTTTATTAACTGATTTTTCACCACTTGCTTTGCTTATAGCAAAAATGTCAATCGCATCTAAATCTGCTGTCCACATATCCATGTGTAGAATCTCCATCCCGGAAACATTCTGCTCGTCAAATTGGATTCCTTGGTAGTTAAGGTTCGAATATTGAATCATTTTATCTCCGTTCAAATCATAAGCAGTGTATTGAGTCGATTGACCCCAGTTAGGATATAAATCTAAATTAGCAACCCCAGTATACTTATCAGAAAAAATTGAAATAACACTTGCTGTTGGTCTATCTTTAGGTGTTTCAGCAGATGTTGTTGGCTGTAGTAATGCTGTTACTTCAAAATCAGCTGTATAGTCAGTAGTCGCAATTGCTCCACCTTTTGCCGTTACCTTAATTGAATAAGTTCCAGCTTCTTTATATACAAATTTTGCTGTTTCTCCAATGTTAGCAGAAACTACTTCAGCATCTGTTTCACCAGAAACAAAATCAAAAGATGTTGCGTAATCAGCAGTTGCTACAACATTAACCTGTTTTGAAACTGATTCGTCATTAGTAATTGCAACAACTAAATTTTCAGGAGCCTTAAATGAAACTACCAATTGCACATCAGCAGTTGTTTTTAAATTATTTAAACCCTTAGCAGTTACTTTAACAGTGTGAGTAGCCTCAGTAAAGGTATGCTTTACTCCTTTTCCAGGTGCAACTCCAGTTGACACAGCACTACCATCACCGAAATCTACATCAAAAGATATAGCATTTACAGCAGTTGGTGTGATTGTAACAAGCCCAGTATTGTCTTGTGTAATTTGGAAACTTGCGCTTACTTCAGAAGGAGCAACAATTCCAAAATCTGTTTCTTCCATGAAGTCTTCGTTACAACTTATAATAGTTGTGAATACGAAAAGTAATGTAAAAATTTGTTTTAATGTTTTCATGTTTTTTCTTATTAAAATTAATATCCTGCATTTTGAGTTAATCCAGAAATATCAATTTCTGTTTGTGGAATTGGAAAAACCTCATGCTTTCCTGCAACAAATCCAGTAATTTTTGCTGCTGCTTCGCCTGTTCTTACCAAATCAAAAAATCTATGACCTTCCATAGCGAATTCTAATCTTCTCTCGTTCCAAATTTCTTTGGTTAAAGTAGCACCAGTTGATGAACTTTCTTTGGAACTATTTCCAAATGCTCTAAATCTAACTTGGTTTAAATAATTTTGAGCTTTAGTTTCATTAGGTGATGCCTTTCTACTATTAGCTTCTGCAGCCATTAAAAGAACATCTGCGTATCTAATGGCTCTAAAATTAATCCCATAATTTAACTCTTGTTGAGCGCCACTTAAACCAGCTCTTGGAATATATTTATGATTGAAGTATCCTGTGTGCTCATATCCTTTAGAATATTCCGCACCAGTACTTTCTGCCCATGCCTCAATATCCAAAATAGCAACACCTCTTCTTGTGTCGGTAACGTCATATGAATCATAAAGATCTTGAGTTGGCACATTAAAGCTCCAACCAGAGGCATAAACTGATCCATTATATCCTCTTGGTCCGTGATGAATTATAGCAAAACTTCCTTCAGATCCTTGAGGAAATCCCCAGTCGTACCAGTTAGAATTTTTTGAATGCTGAACCTCAAAAACTGATTCTGGACCATTTTCTCCAGAATTATAAAATACTGATTGAAGGCTTGATGGTAAGGTATAAAGTCCTATTAATGGTTCCAAAATATCAGCAGCTTCTGTAAATTTATCTTGATACAAGTAAACCTTACCTAATAGAGCATGGCTAGTAAAAGCTGTTGCTCTTCCATCAGTACTTTTTTCAGCAGGTAAAACAGCGATCGCATCTTTAAGATCTTTTTCGATTTGAGCGTAGACTGAAGCTTTCGGCGCTCTTGTTAAAGTATTCGAATCAGATGCAGTTAATCTTGAATCAGTAAACAATGGTACATCACCAAAAATTTTAACAAGCTCAAAATAGTAATAAGCTCTTAAAAAATGTACTTCACCATAAAGTTCAGCTTTTCTTGAAAAATCAAGTTTATCTTTATTTTCAATCATGTAGTTGGCTCTATTAATACCTTCATACAACCATTTCCATGTGCTTGTTAACTGATCGTTATTTGGAACATGAATCATGTCATCAATTTTTTGCATTCCTATAACGTCAGTAGCACTTTCACCTCCACAAAAGGAATTGTCTGAGGCAATATCTCCAATCATTACACTGTAAATATTCCATTGAAGAACATCGTAAGTTCCAACTAATGCCGCTTCATAATCCGCAGATGTTTTAAAATAATCATCTGCTACTATAGTGTAATTTTCAGATGCCTCGTAATCTACGTAATCTTCGCAACCTATAAATCCTAGGGAAAGAACAATTAATAATATGTTATTAAAAAATTTATTTTTCATTTTATTTATTTTTAAAATTTAATATTTAAACCAAGTGAAACAATTCTTGGAGAAGGATAAGTTCCTCTGTCGACACCTGTATCAAGCACCGGACCTCCCCCGTTGGAAATTTCTGGGTCATAACCTCTATAATCAGTGAAAGTAAAAGCATTTTTAGCAAGTGCATAAATTCTTAAACTTGTCAATGAAGATGATTCGCTTAAAGGAAAATTATATCCCAATTGAATATTTTTAATTTTAACAAAACTTCCATCCTCTACATATCGATCAGATGCTCTAGTATTATTATTAGCATCGATAAATGAATATCTTGGTTCTGTAGAACTTGATCCCTCACCAGTCCATCTATTAAGTACAGAGGCAAACTTATTTGTATAGTTCAGGTTTCTTTCATATCCTCTAAAAATATCATTTCCGACAGAAGCATAAGTAAAGACTGATAAATCAAAATTACTAACATTTAAAGCAAAATTCCACCCTAAAGTAAAATCTGGAAATGGATCTCCAATCTTAGTTCGGTCTTCAGAATCAATTTTATTATCTCCATTAACATCTACATAACGAATATCTCCAGGCTGTGCGTTATCTTGAGTAGCATGATTACTAATTTCGCTTTGATTTTGGAAAATTCCGTTAGTCTTGTATCCCCAAAAAATTCCCGGAGATTCTCCTTGTCTAAATTGTGTTAAGCTTGTGAAAGGAATTCCATAACCACTTCCCCAAATGTATTTATCACCATTATTAATTTCCTTAACTAAATTTTCAGCAGTTGTAAAGTTGAAAGTATTTGAGAAACTAATTTTATCAGAGATATCATCATCATAAGATAAACTAATTTCAAATCCTTTTGTCTCTGTTTTCCCGATATTAGCAATTGGATAGGCTGGAATACCTAAATATAAAGATAAAGTAGGGCTAAATAATAAGTCATCTACCGTCTTTATAAAATAATCAGCCGTAAATCTCAATTTTGAGTCAAAGAAAGCTAAATCTACACCCGCATTTGTTTGTATTTGATTTTCCCATGAAACATCATCATTAGGAATTCCTAATAAGGTTGATCCAGCAGTTATTGTATCACCAAAGGTGTATTTTGGAAAATTAGAAATTGTTCCAAATTGTGGGGATGCGTTATCATTTCCAACTGAACCGTAACTAGCTCTAATTTTTAGAAAGTTAATAAATGATGACTCAAAAAAATCTTCATTTGAGGCTACCCATCCAAATGAAGCTGATGGGAAGATTGCGAATTTATTATTCTTACCAAATGATGTAGAACCATCTCTTCTTACAGTAATTGATGCTAAATATTTTTCTTGAAAATCGTATTCTATTCGAGTCATCAGCGAAACACTTCTACTTACTGATTGCCAAGATCCAGTACTTTGGTCTTCAATACCACCTGTGGCAGCACTCAAATCAGCGTAAGTCCAAGAGTTATTTGGAATATCAACATTACTTCCAGAAAGACCGTTATTAGTATATTTTCCAATTGTAAACCCAGCAAACACATTAAAGTTATGCTCGTCATTTATATTAAAGTCATAATTACCGAAAAGTTCATAAGTGTAATTAAACCAATTTTGCTTAGATTCAGAAACTCTACTGTGGTCATCAGATGTTCTTGGAGACAAATCAGCATTGGCATTGGTACTATTGTGACCAACTCCATAAAATCTTAAAGGACTAAAAGATTTTTGCTGTTGCCAAATTGAAGAATAACCAATTCTAGTAGTTATCTTAAAATTATCTAACAAATCGTATTGTAATTCAATTTTACCAATCAACTTATCTGTCTTATTGTCGCTGTATGAATTACTTAATCCAGCCATTGGGTTTATTACTTCTTGGGTGATTGTTCCACTAGTACTATATTTTCCATCAGTCATTACAGGAACTGTGGGATCAAAATTTAATGCATTAAAAATTTGACCACCTCCATGACCATTACCCTTTATGTTTGAATACTTTGTTTGGACAATGGCTTTTAACTTATCTGACATATCAGTTGTGAAGTTTGCAGAGAAAGTAGATCTGTCAAAGAAATCTTTGTCACCACCTCCAGCAACACCCTCTTGTGAAGTGTATCCAGCAGAAATAAAATAAGTTGTAGTAGCCGAACCACCTGAGGCAGAAAAATTAGTAGTTGAAATTGGGGCAGAATCATATAATTCTTTTTGCCAATTAGTTCCAACACCAAGACTTGAAAGGTCTGTAAAAATAAGATTTCCACCTGATGTTACACTACCCTCGTTTAAAATTGCTGCGTATTGAGAAGCATTTAAAACATCAATGTATTTATCAACTTCTTGCATTCCAAAAGAGGTGTCAAGAGAAAATACGGTGTCTTGATTTTTTTTACCAGATTTAGTTGTTATAACTATTACACCACTACCTCCTCTAACTCCATACATAGCGGTTGTAGAGGCATCTTTTAAAACAGAAACGCTTTCAATGTCTGAAGGACTTATAGCGTCCATATCATACAAAGATGAATTAATACCATCAATAACCACTAGCGGGTCAGTACCAGAGAAAGAAGTGATTCCTCTGATCAGGACAGATGGTTTTCCTCCAGGATTAGGGCTAGAAATAACGTTTAAACCAGTTGTACCTTGAAGAGCATCTTCAATTCTTAAAGGCTTAATTTTTTCAACTTCTTCTCCAGAAACAATCGAAACTGATCCAGAAATATTAGATGCTTTTTGAGATCCATATCCTGTAACGACAACTTCATCAAGCAGGTTATCAGGAGATAAACTTACATTAATAGTAGATGAAGAACCAACCAATATGGATTGGGATGCATAACCAATAAAGCTAACCACTAATGTATCATCACTAGAAGCAGATATAGTAAAAGCACCGTCAAAATCGGTAGAAACTCCATTTGTAGTACCTTGTACTAAAACCGTTGCACCTGGAAGTGCAACCCCATTGTCATCGGTAACTGTACCACTAATAGATTGAGAGTGCATGGAAAAACCAAAAACAACTGTCAATGTAAATGATAGTAGATGAGTTAAAAATTTTGTTTTCATATTATGTTTTGATTATTTAAAAAGTAAACTTAGCATATATATATTGTTAAGAAAACATAAATAACCTTTACAAAAATGTTGAATATTCAAAAATAAAGACTAAAAAAAATGAATTATATAATTATTAGATAAAAAAATGAGTAAATTAATGATTTAAACTAATTAAATATAGAATTTTAAAAACGATAAAAAACGATATGTATAGTTTATGTATAGTTTTATTGTTTAAATATATAAAAATCACAAACTAAGTAAATGATCTGTAAGTCCCTCATTTCGTGATAAATTCATCTTTTTTCTTAACCTATAACGCTTGATTTCAACGCTACTTAAAGAAATATTAAGTAAAGGTGCTATATCCTTAGAAGATAGGTTTAATCTAAGATAGGCGCAGAGTCTTAAATCATTATTTGTAAGAGAAGAATGAAGTTCTTTTACTTTCTTTAAAAAATCTTTGTCTGCATTATTAAAGGCTTCTTCAAAAAATTTCCAATCATCTTGGTTATTTAAATGCCTATCAATTAATTTAATAACAGATCCTGTTCTCGATTCAGATCCCTCAGACAATAAATCCTTTTTTATCTTACTCAAAAATTGATTTTTCTTAATCATACTCATAGTTGAAATCGCCAACTCTCTATTTTTACCTTCAATATCTTCAGACAATCTTTTATTTTCAATAGTCATCAAAGCCTGTTTTTTTTCAATTTCTTTTAACTCTAACTGGCTTTGGTTTCTTTTAATCATTTTTTCCTCTTTCCTTCGATAGAAGTTATTGTAGTAAGAGTTGACAACAAAAAATAAAATTCCTAAGAATAGAGCGTAATTAGCTATCATAAAATTTGATAGGTACCAGGGCCTTTCAATTGAAAATTCGAAAGTTTTTGATTGAAGGGAAAATTCATCACCAATTTTTGATCTTACTTTAAAAACATAATCTCCAAATCTAAGATTATTAAAAGTCATTTCAGAAAGTTCACTGAATTCGCTCCATTGTTCCATATAACCCTCTAAAAGATATTGGTATTCAACATTTTGGAATTTTTTAAAATTAGAACTATTAAAATAAAAGCTAATATTATTTGTTTTATAATCCAGCTGTAAGTCCTCATTTTTAGGGACAGATCTAGGAGACTCCCCAATTTTATTGACTTGAATTTTTTCTAATTGTAATGAGGGAGGGGTTAAAGAGTAATTATTTAAATCAAATAAAATATAACCATTGTTTGTTCCAATAATATATTGATTGTCTTTAATTTTAGAAATATTTTCAAAAACTGTTTTACGTAATTTTTCTGGGAAAATAATTGAATTAATTTTATTTTCATTTGACATCAAATCTTTATAAACATAATGCATGTAACTTTGAGAAAATAACCAAAGTTTATTATCATAATCGTTTATAATAATTCCGTTGATTAATTCTTTATTCGAAACATTTGAAAGAAAAGTGTCTCTTTCAAAATTATCTTTTACACTATCATATTTATAAAAGCCTCCACTATAATTATAATAAATTTCATTACTAAATTTTGCTAAACTAGCATTTCCTCCAATTGTAACAGATGAATCTATTTTAATATCTTTTAAAGTGTAAAAATCTGAACTAACCGAAAGTTTATATATTCCTTTGTATCCGTGACTAACAATAATTTTACCATTTTTTGAAATTTCAAAATGTCTAGAGGAAATATCAAATCCCTTTATTTTATTTCTAACAATCCATTGGTTGTTTTTCTTTGTTAGAATATTAATTCCTAAATAACCACCCTCTAAAATCAATTTTGAGGAATCTGACACCTTTCTAAAAGTCCAACTACCAGATGTTTTATTTATGTTTGAGGCCGTTCCATTACTAATAACAAAAGATCCGTTATTGTGCCCGCAAAACAACGTATCATCAATTATGGTTAAATTCCAAACTTGTCCTCTTGTACCTGGAACTATTTTAAAATCAGAAAAAGAATTATTTTTTTTATAAAATAAGCCTTGATTAGTTCCTATATAGAGAAAATCTTTATAAAGTTTTGAAGCATATACAGTTCCTAAAATACCATTATCATCATTATAAATTTTAAAGGGCGACTTATTATTAATTAATGAAATTCCATTGTCAAGGCCTAACCACAAATTACTATCGGAGTCCTCAAATAAAGATAAAATAGTGTTATTAATTATACCATTTGATTTATTTATGGTTCCAGAAAATAATCCATTTTCATCGATAAGAACTAAACCCTTACCAACTGTACCTATAGCAAATCCACCTTCCGCTAAACTTATTACCTTATAAACAGAAGTGCCTCTTAATAATGGATTGGAGCTCAAAGAATAACGAGCGATAAGTTTTCCATCGGGGAATAGCTCTAAGAACTCTAACTTATCAGTAATTATTAAAATATTATTTCCCTTTTTTGATACATTTAAAATATGAGGATATTGATTAATGTTTTTCAACCTTTGATCATTAGAAACCAGCAACTCAATACCGTTTTCTATTGTGAAGAGTCCTGAACCGGAACTATAGTATACTCGTTTGTCTACTATAAAAGAGTTAAATATATTTTCTGAGGGTAAAAAAGTTTTTAGTTCTTTGCTCTCTTCATTAAACATTACAAGACGTGAAAGAGATTGAAATATTAACCAATTATCATAATACAAGACGTTCCAAAATTCTTCATCATTAAAAACAGTTAAATCATTTTCCTTTACTAAGGAAGTATATAAATAAGATCCATCGATTTTTTGTTCCCAATAGCCGAAATCTTCATACAATCCCGCATAAACTCGATTTTTTACTGCTTTCACACTTCTAACTATGGATCCATTTGGAGAAGAAAAATTTGTCCACCTTGTTCCGTTAAATTTAAGAAGACCATCATTGTTTGCAAAGAAGATATCATTTTGTTCAGACTGAGTGATGTTCCAATTTTGATTAGAAGCATTATACTCATCCGGTGAAAAAGATTGTATAGGTGGTAAGAGTTGAGAACTAACGCCTAGAGATATAAAAAAAAATAGAATAAAATTCTTCAAAATATTAATAATTAGACTTTTACAATAGATAAATGTCTTTTATATTATCAAAATTAAGATAAATTTTACAAATAGATGTTTTATAAATGTATAGGTTTTAAAACCACTAGTTTATTACAATACTTACCAAAGAAATGCATACAAAAAGGCAGTGATAATACAAATAAGCATAGCCGCAATATTAAAAGTAGAAGATGTTTCGAATAGTTCTTTACTTATGGCTATTCCTTTTGGGTTATCTTTATTGCCTTCAAAATAACTTATAGCAAAAATTATAAATATTGTCGCTAAACAAGTTATCCCCATTTGATTCATAAAGGGAGTTTGCGCTAAAAACCAATTAGATGGGACTACTTTAAAGTACATAGCAACAGGAACAGACATAATAACACCCCAAATTGCAGCATTATTTGTTGCTTTTTTATAGAACAGTCCCATTAAAAATACGGCTAAAATTCCAGGACTAACAACACCAGTATATTCTTGAATAAATTGAAAGACCTCTCCCAAACTTCCTAATTGAGGAGCTATTATCATTGCTATAATTAATGAAACAAGAGCTGTTATCCTTCCCACTTTAACAGTCGACTCATCAGAAGCATTTTTATTTATGATTGATTTATAAATATCCATTGTAAAGATAGTTGAGGTTGAATTTAACATGGAAGCTAAAGACGATACTATTGCAGCTGCTAAGGCTGCTAAAATAAGACCTAAAAATCCTGATGGAATAAAGTTTTTGATTAACCATGGTGCTGCATTATCATTGGCGATAATTCCATTATCACCAATAAAACTTTGATCAATAGTTGCAGGATTAAAAACGCCAGCATCCATATTCATTACATAAGCAACAATACCTGGAACAACTACAATTACAGGCATTAAAAGCTTAAGAAATGCAGCAAAAGCAATTCCTTTTTGACCCTCTCTTAAATTTTTAGCAGCTAAAGTTCTTTGAATGATATATTGGTTGAAACCCCAATAATATAGGTTTGCAACCCACATTCCACCTACTAAAACTGCAATTCCAGGAAGATTTTCCCAAGTATCTTGTCCATTAGTATTAATAATTTCTCCTTTAGAAACAATCATAGTAAATCGCTCTGGAACAGTATTATATACATAAGCTATTCCATCAATAAAACTTCCAGAATCCGTAACATTAGAAAGTGCAAAATAAGTCATCATTAAACCTCCAAAAATTAGTAATACTACTTGTATCACGTCGGTCCAGGCTACAGCAGCCAAGCCTCCCCAAAGTGAATAGGCTGCGGCAAATAAACCAAGACCAATAATACTTCCAAAAAGCAAGCTTCCATCACCTGTTCCTATAACTATATCTAATGCTTTTGCTCCCAAAAATAAAACAGTTGTAAGGTTTACAAATACAAATAAAGCAATCCAAAAAATAGCTAGAATGGTTTTAAGATTTGAACTAAATCTTTTCTCAATAAACTCAGGGATTGTATAAAGTCCTTTTTCTATGAATATTGGTAAAAAATACTTTCCAACAATTAATAATGTAATTGCTGCCATCCATTCATAAGATGCTATTGCCAACCCAGCAGCAAAACCAGATCCATTCATTGCGACAAATTGTTCAGCTGAAATATTGGCTGCAATTAAAGATGCTCCAATGGCCCACCAGGGCAGGGACTTTCCTGCTAAAAAATAATCTTCTGCACTTTTTGATTTACCATCTTTTTCTCTAGAAACATATAGACCTATAAAAAGGATAATTAAACAATATGATATGAAAACAATAATATCTAATGTGGAAATATTCATAATTTATTTTTATCGTAGTATAAAAAACTAAAATGTAAATCTAACAATTTAGAACAATTATATAAACAAATTAAGTTAGTTTTATTGTATGAAAAATAAAAGACGCGAATTTCTAACCAATGTTTGTCCCTCAGTTGCCTTAGCTTTTATGGGCGTCACAATGTTAGAAGCCTGTTCATCAGGAGGAGATGATTCTAATTTAGGTAATAATGGCAATTCAGGAGGGAATACTAATAACGGATACACAGTTAGTGGAAATACAGTAGTAATTGATTTATCTCATTCTGCTTTTGCATCTCTAAATAATAATGGCTGGATGAATTTTACTGCACAAGGAATGCTGCTTTTGAAAATAGATGCCTCCACATATAGAGCTTTTACAAATAGTTGTCCGCATCAGGGGATCAGAACAAATTGGACATATAATTCTTCTCAAGACAAGTTTAAATGCGGCCAACACAACAACTCTTACCCAACGGATTGCGATTCATCGAGCGGAACTACATCAAATGGAACTAGTGGTGATCCATTGAAGTGCTTTGATACTTCTTTTTCAGGAGGAAAATTGACAGTAACTACTTAAGTAGCCCTGCTAGGAATCGAACCTAGATCTAAAGTTTAGGAAACTTCTATTCTATCCGTTGAACTACAGGGCTAAGATATTTATTAATCCAAAAAACAAAAACTGAATAATTAATAAATGAAAAGAGAATGTCTGCTCTTTTTTGTCAATTCCGTTATGAAAAAGTATTTGAACGGGAATTCCAATTACAAACCATGCAATATAATTTTGGACTGGAGCTTTAAGTGAATTAAAAACCCAAAAACCCATATCAGGAGCAACAGG